>JAGGRR010000121.1 GCA_021159465.1 Methanophagales archaeon | reverse complement strand
ACGTTTCCCACTTCTCGATTAGCCTAAGGAATTCTTGCCTGATCTGATCTTATACCAAATGTCAAGCAAATAACCCTTTCCAGCCCATATCATGTATCGAGCGGTGGAACGAGATTTGCATCAATCTTCCTCATTTTTCGGGGAGTGGAATAAGTATAATTGCATCATTCGGGCATCCATCGTAGAGTTCATAACCTGATAGCTCGTAATTCTCGGCGTCTATCGCAACGATCAGCTTAAAACCAACATAATACCCTTCAGAGGGGTAATAAGACCATTAAAAGAGATATCATGAACTAAAGAACGAGAGGAAATTCGGTGGAGCTAATGACAGGCCTTTGGATAAAAAATTAGTCACAAAAATCTCCTTATTATATCCCTTATCCAATCAGACTTTGTCCCCAGCTGCTGATCTATCGCACGCATAATCATCAAATCCTCCTCTTCAAATGATTTCATGAGTAGAAGCAAGAAGAAATAAAGAGCAAGAAAAACAATTAGCACTGCTATCAAAGCAAACGTTGAGACACCTATAGCATACCTCGCCAACAAATAAATAACAAGGACAGCTATCAACGAAGCAAGAATTATCTTTAAATAACTCCGCCGAAATGGCTGTACCTTTGCTACTCTATAAGCAAACAAGAAGTTAAGAATATACAGGAGAGCAAGAGAAAAACCAGTTGCAACTGCCGCTCCATTCACGCCATAAATCGGTATTAACAGAAAATTCAACCCGAGATTTATCGCCGCTCCTATGTAATTAGCCATCATGACTGTTTTCGTCTTTCCATAAGTTTGTAAAATCTCACTGCTTGGACCTATTGCCGCATAAATCATAAATCCAAATACCAGGATTGATAAAGCAGTCGCTCCCGCAACATACTCAGCACCAAACAAAATTTTGATGATTTGCTCAGGGAAAAGTAATACCAGCAAAAATATAGGGGAGATAAGTGCAAGCATCCATTTTGTAACCACGCTGTAAGTCCTTCTTAAATCTTCCATTTTATTTCTCGCATAGAGTTCAGAAACAACAGGGAAGAAGATAACACCAAAAGCCGCTGGAATACCCCTTATCAACTGTGCTGTTGGCAGTGCCGCATTATAAATCCCCACATCCGCAGATGAGCAAAAATATCCCAACATCAAAGTATCTGTCCAGCCCATTATCATGCCCGCGATACCTGCAAATAGCAGAGGAAAAGAGAAAGCGAAAAGCTCTTTATCCACCGAAACCGCTTTCACTTTTGTGTTTAAAATAGGAAAAACTTTCTTTTCGAGGAAATAAAAAGCTATGAATGGCATAACTATTATTGCAAGCACCCAGCCCCATACTGCACCCACAACCCCAAATCCCAATAGGAGAAGAATCACAATTGCCACTAATTTTAAAGCTTCTTGAAATATCTTTTCTGTATAAACTCGATACCTCATATCTTGAAATCCGACAATAGCGGACAATAAATTTTGAGCTAAAACAAAGAACGGAACCCCAAGAGCAAAAATTTTTAGAATGGATGTCAGGTTCGCATCGTGAAAAACATGATTTGAAATCCAGCTTGCATACCAGAACAGAATAAATGCCAATATAAAACTCAAAGGTAAGGTGATCTTCAGTGCAGAGATTATCGTGCCTTTAATTCTTCCTTTGTCTTCTTTTCCTTTGTAAAATGATACATACCGGACAATCCCGCTTTGTATTCCCACCATAGAAAGAGTTACTGCAATTGACATCACTGCAAAACCAAGTGCGACCAGACCATAATCGCTTGCACCTAACCGTGCAATTATCAATCTTGAGCCATAGCCAAATGTTCTTCCTATTAGGATTCCTACCAGAACAAAGCCCGCTCCTTTGACTATTTTCCGTAACGATTCCCCTAAGAAGTCTTCTTCGTCTGGCATTCTCAGCACCTTTTACTCTGTAATCTACAATCACATAAAACACACATCTTATAAAGTTCATTTATTCCAATCCAGAGTCTGCGAAAATCAAAAGCAGAAAGACAACTGCTAAAATGATGTATCCCAAATTAACGAAATAGGGTGTAGTAATCATTTTAGGTCGTGCCATCAAAGTGCTGGATACAGATACAAGAAGAATCGCTTTTTTATATAGGTAAGGGCAATTCTTAGGTAATTTAAGGTAATTGTTGGACAGCCTCCCAGTTGTATAAAAGAGAAAGAGCACACAAGCCGAAGATGAAAAAGGTCTCGGGCAACATCGTTGATGTTATGAATGGTGATATATACCCGGGCACAATCGTTATTTCTGACAGCAGGATATCAGATATCATAAAGGAGGAGCGCGAGTGCGAGCATTATATTATGCCCGGTTTCGTAGATTCTCACATCCATATAGAGAGCTCGATGCTCACACCCGCAGAGTTCGCCAGAGTAGCTGTGGTTCATGGCACAGTGGCAGTGGTATCAGACCCGCATGAGATAGCCAATGTGCTGGGTGTGGCAGGTGTGAGGTATATGATAGAGGAAGGTCAGGGCGTGCCATTGAAATTCTATTTCGGCGCGCCATCCTGTGTACCAGCATCACCATTCGAGACCAATGGTGCAGTTATAAGCTCAGCAGAGATAGAGGAACTATTGCAGATGGATGAGATAAAATATCTTGGCGAGGTGATGAACTTCCCTGGCGTGATTAAAGATGATGAGGAGATGCATAGAAAGCTTGGTATCGCAAGACAGTATGCAAAACCGATTGATGGACATGCACCCGGACTGCGTGGCTCTGATTTGAAGAAATACGTTAGCTGTGGTATATCCACAGACCACGAATGCATCACGAGGGCAGAGGCGTTGGAAAAGCTCTCCCTTGGCATGAAAGTCATGATCAGGGAAGGCTCAGCAGCAAAGAACTTCGATGAACTGATTCCAATAGTGAATGAGCATTACGAGAATTGCATGTTCTGTACCGACGATATGCATCCCGATGATCTGATAGAAGGGCATATAAATATACTGGTGAAGAGAGCACTGGATTATGGCATAGATATGATGAAAGTCCTCAGGGTTGCATGCGTGAACCCTGTTATGCACTATAAACTGGATGTCGGACTGCTGCGCAAGGGTGATTACGCGGATTTCATCGTTGTTGATGTTGATGATGATTTCAACATCAGAAGTATCTACATAAATGGCACATTAGTAGCAGAAGAAGGCGTGTCTCTGATACCGAGGAAAGTATCGAGGGTGGTGAACAAGTTTGAAGCACGGAAACGAGAAGTGACTGATTTCTCTGTGAATAGCAAAGAACTAAAGTATGGTGATATAAACGTAAATACAAATGTAAATCTAAATATAAATGTGATCGAAGTTGTTGATGGTCAATTAATTACAAATAGAGTGCGTGTAGCACCAAAAGAAATAGCTGGACGCATAGTATCTGATATAAACAGGGACATCCTGAAGCTGGTAGTGATAAACCGATATAGACCGGACTCAAAGGTAGCAATAGGGTTCGTCAGGAATTTCGGACTGAAAGAAGGCGCAATTGCCTCCAGCGTCGCTCATGACTCCCATAACATCATTGCCGTTGGAGTTAGTGATGATGATATATGCAGGGCGGTGAATCTGATAATAGAGAATAAAGGAGGGATAAGTGCCGTATCAGGGAGCAAGAGACTGATTCTGCCTCTACCCATCGGTGGTCTCATGAGTACCTGGGATTATTCCATGGTTGCCACGAGATACAGAGAAATAGATTCAATGGCAAAGGCATTGGGGTCTTCATTAAGCGCACCCCTCATGACTCTCTCGTTCATGGCGTTACTCGTGATTCCGAAATTGAAACTCAGCGATAAAGGCTTATTCGACGCCGATGAGTCTCGATTCATCAACTTCTTCTCTTATTCATATTAGTTAGATCAAATGAAAACAAATCAGATCAGGGATCAACTCAAGTGGAGTTTCTTCTTTATCTCCTGCATCTCCTCTTCATCCAGGTGTAACATATCCCTTATCTGGGACTCTGGATAATCCTCTATGAATAGCCATACGAACTCCTGCTCCAGAGGTGATAGATTCTCCTCTTTTATAAGCTCACTGAGCTTCTCCACCTTCCGCTTCAGCTCTTTTATAAAGACGCCGATACGCACCGGCTTCACCTCTTCCAGTTGCTTCCGTTTCGTGCCCGATTTCGGATACCCGAAGGTATTCAATGTCCGCCCAACGGAATTGAACTTCAGCAATGGCAACCCCTCTGCAGCCCGACGGGCGTTCTCTTCCTCATATATCTCTTCCGCTGACATACCCTCTTCACTATTTAACCGGTCTACGTAGCGATACATCCAGTGCTGCTTACCTACACCCTTTATCTCTTTCATTGCCATCACTTAAATAATATAAACACCCTTTATTATATAAAAGTCAACATATTTTCTTCGCTGCCAGTTCAATAGCCAACATAATACTCGTCCTTGGTCTTATCGTCGCAACAGGTATATTTACTATCCTCTCCACTGTTGGACTGACAATAGGGGCACAGACAAGAGCGGAAGCGCCTTCCTTCTCCGCTTGAATCGCTGCTATTATCGCTTCCTCCATAGTCGTTACTGCGTACTCCTTGATATCAAAGCTCTCTTCTCCTATGCTTATCTTCCTCCGGTCCAACACGTCAAGACAGCCCCGGGAGCAAATAACAGCGATGAATCTCCTCTTTTCTGCACTTCCTATCTCTATCGCCCTTATTGTATCTATTATCTTCCTGAAGGTGCGTAAGTTCGGGTCCCTCTCACCAGCGAGGATCTTATAGAGTGTACTTACTGGTATACCCGATTTCTCACTGAATTCACCTATGCTAACGCCAAGTTCATGCTTGATAGCCTCGGTGAGGACTTTTGGCAGGTCCTTACCACGCCCGAATATCTCGTTCACAACGGTATTGGCAATGCTCATAACCTCTTTCTCTTTTTATTATTACAATTAAGTAAAAATATAAGATTGCTATGGAACTAAAGATAAGTTTTTCACTGGTAGATGCAACAGTCAGTCCCCTGAAATGGGTATACCAGCTTGAAGAGGTGGGTTTTCAGGGCTGGGAGATAGTAGGTGAGGGCTTGCAGCGTGTGGAGGGTGAATTCAAAGAACGTGTGAAGGAGGTATATCAGACGACCAATCTTATTATATCGCTTCACGCACCACTCTCCGATATTAATATAGCAAGTGTGAATGAGCGGATATGGGAAGAGAGCATAAGACAGATAAAAGAGAGTATAAAGAATGCACATGAGTTCATAGAGGATATATGCGTGGTTCATCCGGGCGTTTTATCTCCGCTGTCAGTGCAGATGCCAGATAGAGCATTTGAGAAAGCAATTACCGGCTTGCAAATACTCTGCGATTTCGCATCTGAGTACGGGCTCAGGATAGCTGTTGAGAACCTGACCTCGGCGAATATGTTAATGGGTCGCTATCCGGCTGAGCTTGTACGGATAGTAAAGGGTGTGAACAGAGATAATCTTGGTATCTGCCTCGATGTTGCACATGCCAACACAACAAAAACATTGACAGAATTCCTGGAAATAACAAAGGATGGAGATGTGAAGATAATACACATGCATGCAAGTGACAACTTTGGAGCGGATGATCTGCATTTGCCTCTTGGAAGGGGCAATATTGACTGGCATAAGGTCTTCAATGGCATTAAAGACTACGACTACAAGGGTCTATTTGTAGCCGAGCTATATAACCTGGATGCCGGGATAGAGAGTCTGGAATTCATCCACAGTTTGGGTATTGGAGATGAACAGGGGCAAGGGGCATCATTCCTAAAAAAGGGAGGCCACACCGATAGATATGAGAGTGAACAGGGTGGTTCGAATAAGAGTGCCAAGTACGACACCAAGCCAGGTCATCAAAGGTGACATGCCAATCAGCCTGCCTACTATTGAGCCCACTGCAGAACCGGTCCATTGAAGAGGGAACATAACAAGCAGAACAAGTCCCACAAACCCGAATCGTTTCGCCCATCGGTATCTCATTAGCGCCTTATTACCACTCTCTTCCACCTTCTCCACCATCTTACCTATCAGCGGTATCTTCTTTGCATGGTCAAAGTTCCACACCAGGAATAAAGAGACTACGGCATCGGAGAAGACGATGAATGCTATGAGACCTGCTGGATGTATCCCCAGCCCCAAACCTGCGGGTATAGCTGCTATTGCACCCCCAAGAGGCATGAACGAGTATATACTGAAAACTGTTGCATATCTTGTGTACACATCCTGACCTGCTAAGTAGAGTATCACCGCCGCGGCAATGCCAAGACAGAAGGGGATAATGAGTTTTGCTATTGCTAATCGCTTCATCGCTCTTACTCGCTCCACTCGCTCTTTCAATTTCATTTCCATCATCTTTAATTTTTTAATTAATATTTCTGTTCTAACCATGATTATATGGTAGGCGAGATAGTACCCTCACACATATTCAGGGCGTATGACATAAGAGGCATTTACAATGAGGATTTATCGCCAGCGACTATGCAGAGGATAGGGTTTGCGCTGGGGATGTATGCGCGGGAGCGGAACGAGCGGAGTGTTGTGGTTGGTAACGATATCCGTGCTACCTCTATTATGTTCGCTAATGCGCTCATTTCTGGGCTACTTTATGCCGGCGTGGACGTTACGGATGTAGGAACCACCTCATTTGGTGTGTGCGCGTTCTCAGGTTGGCAATTGAAGAAGGATATAGTCGCGTATGTGACCGCGTCGCATCTGCCACCCGAGTGGAACGGTTTGAAACTGTACACTGGCGAGGGGGTAGGGTTCCAGGCGGAGGCAAATGAGAAGATAAGTGCGATAACAATGGCGACTGCAACGGGCGAGTACGATGGAGTACCGTGGTCTGAAATCGGGCATTATCACAAATTGCAGATGAGAGAAGAATATATAGAATATGTAGCCAGACGATTTCACCACCCGGAGCTCCCGGAGCTCTTTGAAGGCAGGAAGATTGCAGTGGATTGTGGTAACGGCAGCATGGGACTGGTAGCACCGGATGTGATGAGACGCGTGCATCTTCGTGCTCATGTGCTGTTCCCTGAACCGGATCCTGCATTCCCGAACAGACCGTCAGAACCCACAGAGTCAACCCTGGGCGCATTGAAATTAGAAATACAGAGAACGGGCGTGGATTTTGGCGCCGCTTTTGATGGCGACGGAGACCGTGTGGTGATTGTGGATGATCACGGTAGAGTGCTGAGTGCAGATCAGTGTGGTACAATACTGGGAAAGGCACTATTGAAGGAACAAAAGATACCAGGATCGGTATTAGCAAATGTTGAGTGCTCTATGCTTATAGAACGTGAATTAGGGGACTTATGCAGCTCCATACACCGCGTACCGGTGGGGCATACATTTCTGACCAGGGAGGCGAAACGAACGAATGCCGTTCTTGGTATAGAATCAAGTGGGCATTATGTCATCCCTTCCTTCTTCCCTTTTGATGACGCGATGGTTGTACCTTTGATAATAGCGGAGATACTGACAAGAACCGGCAAAAGACTTTCAGAACTGGTGGATGAGTTGCCGAGCTTCCCTAAGGAGCGCAGGAATATTAAATGCGCAGAGAGTGTGAAGTTTAAGGTGATAGATACTCTCGCAGTCAGACTGAGGGCTGAATACGGGAGTGAAAATATAAATATAAATACGATGGACGGTATAAGAATAGATTTAGAAGACGGTTGGGTGCTTATAAGGGCTTCTAATACCTCCCCTATGATTCGTGTGACTGTGGAAGGTGCGACTGAGGCAGTGAAGCAGAAGTTGATGGCTGAATTCGTCAGGCGCACAGAAGAAATAATAAAGGAGCTGAGTTAATTATGTTATAAAATTTGAGATGTCAATACTAATACCAATATCAATACCGGCGAGGCATAGAGAAGGTGCAAAACAATACTATAAATGCGCAATACTCACGATAAGCACCTCTAAGCATAAGAATAGGACACAGAATGACATTTCTGGCTCCGTTGCTCGCTCACTGGTAACAGAAAGAGGACATGAAGTGGTCTATTACGATGTGATACCAGATATAGAGGAGCGTATATATAAGGGGATAATAAAGGCTCAGGACTCAGGTGCTGATTTCATCATCACTACCGGTGGTACAGGCTTAACTAAGGATGATGTCAGCATTGAGACGGTATCAAAGCTAATAGATAAGGAGTTGCCAGGGTTTGGTGAACTATTCAGGTTGAAGAGCTATGAGCGGATAGGCAATGCGGCGATATTAAGTCGCGCAACTGCGGGCGTGATAGGCAGTAAGACGATATTCTGCCTGCCTGGCTCTCCTGACGCTGTTAGACTGGCGCTGACCGAGATAATCCTGCCTGAGATACCGCATATAATGAGGCATGTACAAGAAAAGTCAAACCAAAAACTCAGATAGATAATAAAAGAGACACGAGCGGCTTAATTGCCACGATACACACTATTACGGGCACAAGAATTGCCAGCGTTACAGCAATGATAGACCTGCCAGGAGATAGCTCATGAAGCTCTATCAAACCGGCAATTACCAGCAGAACTGACCATATCGGTGCTATCAGGACATTCACGGGCGCAAGCCAGCCCAGTATCAAACATGGAGTTGCACCATACAAAACTGCCTTCGTAGTCTGCCGTAATCCTTTCTTTCCACCAAGGAGATACGTCCAGATATGGAGCCAGACAGCGATGTAAAGGGCTGCTATAATACCCAATATGATTGTACCCACAAAAGTACCGACACCGAGCAGTGGTATAATCTTACCAAGCTCCGGTAGTCCGGGCATCAGTACCAATCCAGATAAGCCCAGCATGGAGACTATCATATTCACACCAATCGCTGCAACAATCGAGAGTATCGCACCGAGAATAGCAAGAAGCGGAATGTAATACTTGAAAGCGTCACTGAGTGAATCATCCTTCGCCGCTGCGAACTGCCGCGCGGGATTAAATGCGAAACCACGTATCTGACTTAACATTTTACATCATTTGATAGTATCATTGCCACCATATATAAAATTTTCTATTTTTTCACGCGACCATCTTTCTCTGCTACCATGTTCACTCCTCTGTCTTGAATTCATATCTATGGACCTGTCAAATAATATTCACCTTGCATTGCATCTCATGTTCGTATGTGTGTATTATCCAGCTTATTCCACCTTTTGTCTTGATTTGAGTTAGCATGAAAAAGGAGATGACGTGGGGTAACAGTTGCCTTCACTTTTGCATTGCCATGACCCCAAGTAGTTTATACAGACTCTCATCCATAATTGGTGCAATACACCCGCTCATACTCACGACCGAGCAATGCAAGGATTTTACCATGAATTGGTCTTAAGTTTAAGTTCAAGTTCTAGTTCAAGACCTTTATCTTTTCCGACCCCATGTAAAGAACGGTAATGCCCTCACCCTCAAACACCTGAAAGACACGCCGTATCGTCAAACTTTAAAAAAGTTTGATCAAAATGCTTTGCTATTTCTGTGTTGGCTTGCCCTTCTGATCCAGTATTGTCTCACTCTCTTCCTCGTTGTAAAACTCATGATTGGAGAGATTCCATACCTCGTTCTCCATCTGCTCTTTCTCCTTCTTTATCTTATTCTCCAGCGTTTTCGGCTCTCTCATAAACGCTTTCTTCGAGGTTTCCGGTCCAGCTGTGGTCCTTGGAGTAGCCATGGGGCATATTTTTATCTGAATTGGCACGGCGTC
>JAGGRR010000120.1 GCA_021159465.1 Methanophagales archaeon | reverse complement strand
GCAGCCTCTATTCCCACTCGCATCGCTTCCTTTACCGCTTCTTCGCTCACCCCGTTTATTACTATTTCGTATACCGAGTTCACACCCTCCGGTATCTCTGTATCTTCAACTTTATCCCTCAGCGTGGGGCAGAACTTCTCATTTGTCGAAGCATGCATGAACTTGTACTTATGCGAACCCGGTTTCGAACCAGAAGCTACTATACCGCCAGGGAACGGTGTTATTGTACCCTCTACACATCTGATTGCGGAAACAGCATTCTCAGCAGCTGCAAGTGCCGACATCTGGCTCTTAGCGAGGATGAAGAGATTACCTCCTGCAACTCCTGTCTTCACTCCATACTCCTCCTCACAGATGAATTCGCCTTCCATCATCGGTATCGCCCAGACCTTACGCCCGCCTACTTCCTTCTCGTATTCAAACCCGTCACCGAAGAAGTGCAGTTTTACAGGTAGCTTCTCTTCCGCTTCGAGCCCGTTAAACATCGCAGTTGTTGGTGCAGTTAATACACACTCACCCAGCCGCTCAATCAATTGAGCCTTTATCCCGTCCTTCTTGAAGTGACATATCATTATCGCCACTCCAGGTCTACCATCCGGCGTATCAGCACGTGAGAGCATCATATCTATCCCTGCTTCTGCCGGGCATCCAATGACAGAAGTGGCAAACCCGGTAGCCTCTCGCGCTGCTTCCTCCGCCCAACGCTCTGTTACCGCTGTTATCAATACCCTTGCAACCTTTATCGGGAACGCCTCCGCAAATGTATCTTCTATCTCTACTCCTTCCAATTCCATATTACTTCTCATCACTCCCTAAGCTAAGCCCTAACATAAAGCAGACCCTTTGCTCGCTTCTCTGTCATTGCGAGGTCGCCACTGTACTTCCTGTATTGCGCACCATCCAGCGTTGAGACCTCAACGAAGCGGAACGAGGGTATCATATCCTCCACTTTACCCTTTACTATTATCTCACCACCGGTCATATCGGCTCCTGGCATTACAGCATTACCTTCTATTGTTATTCTACCGCCTTTCATGTTCAAGCCAGCAAGAATGTCCACATTACCTTTTATCAATATCTCACCACCTGCCATATACTGCCCGACACATTCGCCTGCATCGCCCTCCACGACCACTTTCCCGCCGGTCATACCAGTAATCTCACCTCTATACATCGCACACAGATTGGCTCCCGCATCACCTTCTATTAGCAGTTCACCGCCGTGCATCTCCCGACCTGCCCAGCAGTCAGCATTTCCATGCACCGTTATCTTACCGCCACGCATCATCGCACCGCAATGCATGTCCACATCGCCATTCGCCTCGATTTCACCCGCAGTCATACCTGCTCCTATATACTTCACCCTCGACAAGTCGCCATCCAGCACTATCTTCACTTCCGAGGCACTACCCGCTTCTCCATCAACCTCAACCTCAAATAAGTCACCGGTATTCTCCTGACGGTTGCCCCACCAGACCTTCTCTGCTTTTATCTCCGCTTCGCTCTTACCAAAGAGTTTATCGGGCGTCAGTGAATCCACCACGATGGGGATCTTCGCCACACCTTTCATCACTTCTTCCTTCAACTTCAAGCTTATCTGCTGCATTTTTATCTTTATACCTCCTCAGGAGTTAACTCCTCCATGGCGCTCTTATTTCGTATGGATTCGGCACGTAAGCATCCTGAACAGGATAGTTCGCAAAACTGACCGAGTAGTAATGCTCGAACGTGTCCTTTAATTTTGCCATCATCTCATCCATCAGTTTTTCATCGCATTCCGGTGTTACAAAGAAGGTTTTACCCTGGGGAGCCGCTACCACCTCGCCATCTTTTACCACAATTTCACCGCCCTTTATCGTGTATTTCGCGTTCAGGAACGCTTTCTGTATCTTACCTGCATCATCACGCTCCTCTGGTGTGATATCGTAAATCGCAACGTCACCATCGGCACCAACGCCAAGATGCCCCTTGCCATGCTCCGCCAGTCCTAATGTCTTCGCTGCCATTGCTCTTGTTATTATCGCTATCTCATAGAAGTCATACTCACGGTCTATAGAGGGCAACTCCGCGCGGTCGAATATTGCAGAATGCATCTCCTTCGCTGATTCATCACGCCTGCGCTTGTTCATCAGCATGGAGATAAGGATTGGGTATCCGATGAAGGGACCGGCATTGGGATGATCGGTTGTGAGTGCAACCTTCCATGGGTCTTTGATGAGCAGTGCAAGCTCCTGCCCTATTGCCCACTGGATTGTATGCACGCTCACCTTACCGGAATAGAGGAAAGGCGTTATTCCTGTTCCCGTCTCGAGCTCGACATCATGGTTCGTCCATTTACGCCCTGTTATCTGATACAAACTGTACTCCATAGGACCGTCAGCAGTCATCGTGGTTGTATCACCCAGTATAACAGAACCGATGTCAATGCTCGCATGCTCGTTACTGTTTATATACTCAGCGATTGCTTTCGCCTGGGACTCAAAATCACCCCATGTTGTACCCCCGTACGAATGGAACTGCGTGTGCGTTCCATGCAATACCGGTCTGTCCCTGTAAGGCTTTGTGCCCTTCACCAGGTCGAAGGTCTTCATCGTCACTACATAGTTGCCTGGATGTCCGAGCATATTACCATGCACATGTATGGAATGAGGCATCTCGAACCTCTCGTTCGCCTCCGCTAAACTCTTCACTATCTCCGCAGGTGTTACATCAAAATAAGGCACAGCATCATTCAGATCACAGTTCTTCGCCCATGCCCACGCTTCTGTTCCACCGGGATTCACTATCTTCACGCCGTAGCCCTTTGTAGCCTTTATCATCCATGCGATATAGGCAGCCAGCAGGTCTATATCTCCACTCTTCACGTATTCCATCGTCATCCAGTTGTTGTCAATGAGTGGCAGTGCCGCGTTATCCAGTATGGGGGTATCAATCAGCTCCTCATGCGTGTGTCTCGCAGCAATGGGTGGCATTGCTGGCTCCATCACGAACGTGTAACCCATACGTGCATAGCGGTAGCCGGTAGCGAACGTATTCGGCACGGAATAGCCCGATTGAGCTCTGCACACCTTCGTCTTCGGCTCTATACCCCTCCTACCGTCTTCTGGTCTGAATAATCTGCCAGAATTCACCTTACCGCCGGCGATATGCGCATGTATATCAACACCACCAGGCATCACCACCCGACCTTCGGCATCTATCACCTTCGGGTTCTTCACCTCTTCCACTATCTTTCCATCTCGAATACAAATGTCCTTCTTCTCACCTTTCACACCGTTTATGGGGTCGTAAACCACGCCATTCTTTATCAATAATTCTTCAACCATCTCATTCACCCTCCTTTGCTTTTATCGCTCTCACTTCTTCGAGTATACGCTCCATTACCGCTTCATCGCTCATGTATTCTGTATCCACCAGCTTACGCAGTCGCAGCGGGATATTATCCATACGATATATGCTCCCCTCTGACTCAACACCACTTATCGCAGTGGGGATGACAACATCAGCAAATTCGGTTGTGGGATTCGCAAATGGATCTATCTGAATAACAGGTATATTAGCCAGGTGCCTTATAGACTCGCCGGGGAAATGCGCCCCCGGGTCTGTTGCGATGAGCAGTGCCGCATCACACTCCCTCCGTATCAGGAGGTCGGTGGAAGAAGTTTCTCCTGGATTGTACCATGGGTAACCAAGCGATAGGTCAACTGCGAATGGAAATCCTGTCTCCCAGGTACATACCTGATTAAAACCAGCCACGTTGTAGTGACCACGCATCGGCATTATATTGAACTTCGTATGTGTATGTGCAGCTCGTGTCGTCTGTATCGCATTTACAATATTGTTATGTCTGCCACGTGAGTGCGTCACACCCATACCGAAGAAAATAATCCCAAACTGCGTCTCTTTCATCATACTCGCAACTTCTAACAGGTCATTCTTCGATACACCCCCAACTTCGTCCGGTACCACGTCCTCATTGCCATATAAAATGGCTCTTAATGCTGAGAATACCAGGTAATCCTTACCCGGCTCCACACGCAGGAACTTATCCGCCATCTTCGCCGTCTTCGTCTCCCTTACATCTACCACCACGAGCTTCCGATCCTTCTTACCTCCGGGCAGGAAATAACCCTTTGAGATATACGAGTAACGTTTCATGTGGTTACCATGTGCAGAAGTAGGGTTGGCACCCCAGTAGATGACAAGGCTCGCACGGTTCTTCACCTCACCAAGCGTGCATGAAGGCAGCCCCACATCCTGAATCGCCAGGACTGAAGGTCCATGACAGACCGAGGCGGTATTGTCAATAACTGCACCTATCTCCTCCGCAAGCTCCACACCCACTTTCGTCGCTTCACAAACTGTAGAACTCCATCCATATAGAAGCGGTCTTCTCGCTGCTGCGAGTATCTCTGCTGCCTTCTTTATCGCTTCATCATAAGAGCAGTCCTTAAGAGCGCCATTCTCTCTTATTGCCGGGCTCTTTATCCGCCCATGCCCCATCAATTTGCTCTTACCCACTGCACAGGCACCTCGCACCTTTGTCACCCTGTTATCTTCCACTTCCACCACGATATCATCGCATACACACCCGCACAAAGGACATACAACATCCGTAATTTCTACCATTTTTCTTTTTACCTCCTATTTCACTATTTCATATACTGCTGCATCAACTCTCTTATTTGCAGTACCTGCTCCTCTGTCTTCTCTATCTCTGCATCTATACCCTTGTATTGAGGCATCCCTGCACCTTTTGTATCTCCACTGACAACTGCATTTGCCCAGGGACCCATGGGGATGAAGGCAATGCCCTCAGGGTTCCCTGCTCCTTGCTTCGCTTTCACCACTACAGTGCCATACTTCGTGCTCACTTTCACATTCTCGCCCGGGGAAACCCCTATCTTTGTCATATCCGCTGCATTCAACTCGCATAACGCTACCGCATTGAAGTACTCCTCAGAGAGCTTGTTATCCAGATTTTGACCCTGTGCAACCGTTCTCCCACTAATTAATTTCACTTTCACACCCATTTTCACTCGATTATATCTCAGTGCATAAACATATAAATCTTTCGTTTTTTTTCGCTCACGCGAGTTGCAAAGCCCCGGGAGGGATTTGAACCCTCGACCTATTGATTACAAGTCAATCGCTCTACCGGGCTAAGCTACCGGGGCTTATGGCTTATTTATCATACCAATATTAATATATTACATAACTATACTACATATACCTATTAATAGTAAAGTTTGAACCTCAATAAAGCAGCAATTCCACCAAGTGCTTTCAATCTCTTACCTGGCTCGAACTCGGTGCTGAATACAACTATCTTACCGCCTGTCCGCTCCACACCTTTGAGTATCTCCTCTATCTCTATCGCCCTGCTTTCTTCTCCTTCTGTCATTAGTTTATCATCGCAGACCAGCAGGGTCTCGATTGCACCGAATTGTAGAGCTTTTCGCACTTCCTCTTCGCCATACACCGCCATTCCTTCGTCTTCTCTGCTTATCTCTGCCATCAATCTCTCAAACATCTTCACTTCTCTCGCCAGTCGCTCAGCTTCTCTCAATCTCGTTACAGCGCCTCTCTTCAATACCTCAATGAAGCCAGAGAGACCTATAGAGGAGGTCTGTTCTATTATGGACTTCTTCTGCAGTTCTGGCGCTTTATCGCGCAGTAAAGTATAAAAATCGCTCTTTATGAACCCGGGACCCGCAATGATGATGGCATCCGCGGCGTTGTTGTGATAAGCCTGCTTCAGTAGTCTCAACACCTCACCAAAGAAGACTTTCATGGCTGTATCACCCCCAGTCATACCTTTTCCCGAGCTATATCGTATTGAGAATAGCTCATCTACACCATACTGTCTTACTACACCTGCAACTGCCTCGCCCGCTTCTATTGTGAGTATAATTATAGGAGAGCTTTTAGAAGCCCGTTCCGCTTCTCTTAACCGCTTCAGTTGATGCTTCTTCCATTCCTTGATGATTGAGAGTTCAGTATTGGGCTCGATATTGAAGGTATGATAAGAACCCACCTCGGTATCCGAACCAGTCTCTATTATTCCCTTTATACGTAACCGATGCGAGAATTTATGAAACTCCACATTCTCGACCCGTATGCCCAATCGAAGGCGCTTCTTCTCTGTCTTATCTGGTCTGACTTTGTCCGTTGCTTCTTCCATTCGCCTGTAAGTGAAAGAATAGACCAGGTCTCCAGGCTCTATTACATGCTTCAGATGCCATAGGTCATCCACTGATTCGGGAATTATAGAGATTTCACCTGTTTCTGTTTCTGTACCACTGCTATGACTATATTTCAGTCGCGTCTTCAAGAGTTTCATAAGAAAGTCTCACTTCTCTTTTATTCTTTCCCTTTTTCCCTCTTATCTTACATACATATCGCTATTATAATTATAATATGGTATGAGATTGTGATTTGCAATGAGACTGGAGATAAGGGAAGCGACACTGATAGTGGAGAATAAAAAGAGAACACTGGTGCTTGCGGACCTGCATCTGGGGATAGAGGATGAGTTGCGGCAGAGAGGAATAAACATCGGCAGTCAAACCAATAAGATTCTGGAGCGTGTACTGACCTGTGTTAGAGCAACCGAGCCTGATGCGATTGTCCTGCTTGGAGATATAAAACATGCGGTGCCTGGTGTTTCATACCGGAACAGGACAGAAGTGCCTCTCTTCCTCGCTTCTCTCGCCGAGTACGCACCGGTATACGTGGTCAAAGGTAATCATGACTCGCACCTGGAGGGACTCATGCCTGAGGAAGCAATAGCAAGTGTGCAGTTACAGCATGAGGTAAGTCTGGAAAGAACGAGAGGGTTCATCTTCGACGGCGTGGGCTATACACATGGGCACACATGGCCATCACAGGAGCTCTTCTCCGCTGACTACATTATGATCGGTCATAATCACCCGATGATTCGACTTGAGAGTAGAGGAACTGGGTATACGAAAATGATGAGCGTTTTGATTCGAGCTAAATGCAGTTATAATGCCGTTACACAGTACTATAGTAGGGATAGGGATATAAATATAGACTGCTGGAATGACCCATGGGTAATAATAATGCCTGCGTTTAACGAGATATGTGGTGGTGTAGCCTTCAATTCACCTGATTTGAAACTTATGGGACCCATAGCATCAAAACTCATTCTCAGATCCACAATGGAGGCATATCTGCTTGATGGTACATATCTGGGTAGGGTGGTAGACCTTGATAGATGAAGACCCTAACTCCTGAAAACAAAACAATGAAAAACAGTAATATATATAAACAGTTGCTCTTTATTTATTAACATGGAGGATAAAGAAGAGGGAGAGGATATAAGAGGGAAGACAGCGGAGGAATTGCTTATTCTTGGAGAGGAATGCCTTGCAGATGGGAGGTACGAGGATGCAATAAAGGTGTATAAGGAGATAGTGAAGAGAGAGCCGATCATGCCAACCTTGGCTAAGACATGTAATGATTGTGGCGTGGCGTACGCGAATTTAGAGGATTATGAGATGGCAATTGGATTCTTCAACGCAGCATTGAATCTCAGAGATTATCTTATGGATGGAGGGATATCCACATACTACAATCTCGGGCAGGTTTACAGGCTTATGGGTGATGAGGAGAATGCAGATGAGAGTTTCAAACGCGGTGACAGGATAAAACAAGAGCAGGAGGAGAGGGACGAAGCAGCAAGACGTGTGCTCTCATCTGTTTAAAACCACTTTGACAGAATGGATTCCTGAACTCAAGGGGATATCTAATATCTAATCTATATAGTGGATAATTTTTTTTAAATATTTGAACAAAGTAAGGAATGAAAGAAGATGGAGAAGGCAAAGATAACTGTAAGTTTGATAAAAGCGGACGTTGGGGGTTTTCCAGGGCATTCGACCGTTCGAGTGGAGTTAAAAGAGAAGGCGGAGGAGCGGATGGAGAAGGCGAAGAGGGAGGGTCTGCTTGTCAGCTATCATGTTCTGAATGCGGGAGATGACCTGCAGCTGCTTATGAGTCATCGTAAAGGTGTGGATTCACCGGATATACATGGGCTGGCATGGGAGACCTTTGAAGCAGCTACTGAAGTAGCGAAAGAGCTGAAGCTGCATGGTGCAGGTCAGGATTTGCTCGTGGATGCGTTCAGTGGTAACATAAGGGGTATGGGACCCGGAATAGCGGAGATGGAATTTACGGAACGCGGTTCTGAGCCGTTAATCGCGTTTATGATGGATAAGACAGAACCGGGCGCGTTTAATTATCCCATCTATAAGATATTCGCTGATCCGTTCAATACCGCGGGGCTTGTTATTGACCCTGTGATGCATGACGGGTTCGTATTTGAGGTTTGGGATATAAAAGAGAAGAAGGAGGTATTTTTGAGGTGTCCGGAGGAGTTATATGCCCTGCTTGCACTGATAGGAGCAAAGAGCAAATATGTGATAAAGAGGGTGTATCCAAAGGAAACGAGTCCATTGCCGAAAGATGAGCCGGTAGCAGTTATAAGCACAGAGAAATTATATTTCACAGCGGGTAAATATGTAGGTAAAGACGACCCAGTCGCGCTGGTACGTGCACAGAGCGGGTTACCAGCGGTAGGCGAGGTTTTAGAACCGTTTTCGTTGCCTTATCTCGTGAGTGGCTGGATGCGTGGTTCGCATAACGGACCTATCATCCCTGTGCCTTTTAGATACTCCCAGTGTACACGGTTTGATGGTCCCCCGCGCGTGATTGCAGCGGGATTCCAGATAAGCAATGGCAAGCTGGTGGGAACAGCAGATATGTTTGACGACCCCGCATTTGACCTTGCACGGAGGAAAGCGCAGGAGATAGCCGATTACATGAGAGCACATGGACCTTTCGAGCCACACAGGCTGCCTGTGGAAGAGATGGAATACACAACACTGCCCGATGTACTAAAGAAGCTTGAAGGGAGGTTTAAAAAGGTCGAGTAAATCTTTTGTGGAGACACATGGGTCTCATACTCGTAGACTTACTTTATAGAAGAATGTGTGTACAAAACCCGGGTTTTCTTTTTTACCCGGGAGTCTATCTAAGCACCTCTATAATGGCTAATGGCTATACCTTATAGCAAAAAGGTTGAAATGGGGTTAGAAGACATTGATCAAATTTAGTATAGTTGAGTTATTAGAGACATGAAGAAAAGAAGATTCACAAAATGCCCTGTTTGCGGCGTGAGTGTTAAAATGGATAATTTAGCAGAGCACTTGCGACGTGTTCATAATAAAACAATAGATGGCGGAGCCATTCGTGATCGTGCAAAAGCAGATCCCTGTGAAGAGGCGCTTGAGAAGGGTATGAAGCTCATGGTATCGGAAAGGTTTAAGCGTGCGATTAGCGTTCTCAAGACAATCCCTGATGAATGCCCGGACATTGACAGCGCGTATACGCTCATTGGAATTTCGTATATCCAGTTGAACTGTCTTGAAGATGCAATCACATATCTTGAGAAAGCGGTGAAGGCGGATCCAGGTTGTCCTGCTCATTGGTATAACCTCGGAGCCGCATATATCAGTAAAGGCTATGTTGCAAAAGCCCGCGAATGCGCGAATAAAGCACTGGCATTGAATCCCGATGAAGAAGTGAAGGAAAAAGCAGAAAATCTATTGAACGGAATTAAGGAGCTTTTAGACCTTGAATTGGCTAATAAGCCTGATATCGACCCGGAAACGTATCTCAAGCTCGAAGAGAGGTTCCGTAGAGGTGTGGAATTTATGGAGAATGAGGATTGGGATGCAGCAATGGAGGAGTTCAAGTACGTTACGAGCATTGATAAGAATTCAGCGAAGGCTTATGGAAATTTGGGTGTTATTTTTCTCCTCAAAGGTGAGATTGAGGAGGCAGAGAAGCACCTTAAGAAATCGCTTGATATAGATCCGTCATACATTCCTGCATTAAGGAATTATCAGATGTTAGATGAGCTAAAAGAGAAAATAAAGAGAGACCCCGGATGTTTAGCGGAGTTGAAGGATAAGTTGGAGATGGGGCATTTTTAAAAAACGAGATAGCATACAAGAGATGGGATTGAAGGTAAAGGATGTGGATGCATACTACGGGAGTAAGAAGGTGCTTGCCAGTATTGACTTCAATGCGGCTCACGGTGAATTTCTTGGTATTATAGGGCCTAATGGGTCGGGTAAAACGACTTTATTAAGAACAATCAGTCGGATATTGAGACCGAGGAAGGGTACGATTCTACTCGACGAACGCGCGATAGAAGAACTGAATGAGCGAGATTTTGCATGTAAATTCGCACTGGTGCCGCAGGAGACCGCAATCAATTTCGAGTTCTCTGCGCTTGACATCGTGCTCATGGGCAGGAATCCACATTTGAGGAGATGGGAACTGGAGAGCCAGAAGGATATAGAGATAGCAAAGAGGTGTATGGAACTCACGAACTGCTGGCATCTGGCAGATAGGCGTATTACTGAATTAAGTGGAGGAGAGAAGCAACTGGTATTAATAGCAAGAGCGCTGGCACAGGAGCCCGAGGTATTACTGCTCGATGAGCCCACCTCCCACCTGGATATAAACTATCAGATAGAGATAATGGAGCTCTTGAAGCGATTGACCAGGCAGGAGGGCTTGATAGTAGTAGCAGTTATCCACGACCTCAATTTAGCCGCGCACTATTGCGACCGACTGGTATTGCTACACCGCGGTAGGGTCGCCTCCATCGGCACTCCTGAGTCAGTATTGAACCCGGATAACATAAAAAATACTTTTGGTGTTGATGTTATCGTGTGGAGGTATGCTATAACCAATCACTACTATGTATCACCTGCACCGGTACAGAACCGCTACAAGGACAAGGACAGGGACACCAGGATTCATCTTATATGTGGTGGAGGAGCTGGTGCGTCATTGATGCATACGCTCACAGAGAGGGGCTATAGAGTGACAGTGGGAGTGGTGAATCTGCTGGATACAGACTGTGAAGTTGCACAGCACTTAGGCATTCCTATAGTGACAGAAGCACCCTTCTCACCGATCTCTGATAAAGCCCTACATGAAGTCATGAGGATGATTCAAGAGGCAGATGTGGTGATAGTAAGTGATATGCCAGTGGGTTTTGGCAATTTAAGGAACCTGGAGGCAGCTAAGAAAGCATCAGAACTGGACAAACCTGTGCTGATCTTTAATGGAATCGAGGAGCGTGACTTTGCGAGTGGTGAAGCTACAAAGCTGTTCATCGCATTGAAGAACCGGGGTGCAATAATAGTGAAGGATAAAGAAGAGCTATTCAATAGGCTGGAGTTTATATTGGGATGTATTCGTAGTAATATGTAATTGATGATGGCTGATGCAGCGCGAATATAAGAAACAAGGCTTCTTCAGGTTTACACCCGCTGAGGGTGGCGGTGCGAGGGAGCTGTGGTGCATGAAGCCCGGGGAAGGGGGTATAAATACTATTTGCAGAGTTCTCGAAGTATCGCCACGAGAGCTCACGATGAAGGATGGTAAGCGAATAGAGATTCTTGAAGGTGTTATAGCTGATTACACAGCAAAAATGCCGTTCTTTTCATGGGTTGCAGCGCGAGAGGAGTTGAAGCAAGACAGGGTAATACTGATAGAGAATGCATACGTGAGACGCTGGAGTGGGCTGGTCACGCTTTATATTGGTAGGAATACGGAGCTGCGGGAGAGGAATATTTATTTTCCGACGTATGATGAATTGAACAAGCCTCAAAGGCGAGATATCGGTGATATAATCAGGTGTCAGGGTGCATTTGATGTGATAGTGGAGGGTGATATAGTGGGAATGGCGGGAGATAGAGTGTTGGTAGATGATGGTACAGGTGTGTTATTCATGGCGTTAGACGACGATAGTGGTGTTAAGCGATTGTCATTGTCATTGTCATTTGGAACACCGGTAATAGCGAGAGGGAACGTGATGGTGAGAGGCAGTGAGTATATATTAATGGCGAGGGAATTAAAGATAAAGGATGATAAGCACCTGCTGGAGGAATTGATGGAGTTTATGGCGCGATATACATGTATTATGTGGATGTGGTGATAGAAAAGCGATGAAAGTGACGATAATAGGAGGAGCAGGGGGTATGGGGCGCTGGTTTGCTAACTTCTTTAAGGAATGTGGTGTTGATGTGACGATAGTGGATAAAAGCGCCCGAACTGGCGAGATAGCAACTGAGATTGGGGTCAGGCACATGGAGGTTGACATCTTAAGAGATAGTGTTGGTGATGTGGTGGATACTGATGTGCTACTCATATCGGTACCAATAGACATAACAGGGGATGTAATAGAGCGTGTGGGACCTGAGATGCGAAAAGGCTCGCTTATGATGGACATAACATCGGTAAAGAAGGTGCCGGTAGAGATGATGTCAAGGGTTACAGATGAAGGTGTGGAGATATTGGGCACGCATCCATTATTTGGTCCTTCTGCAAAGAGCATTTGTGGTCAAACGATTATATTCGTGCCAGTGGCAGAGCGAGTGGGCGCGCTGTACAGGCGGGTGTATAAACTGTTTGAGCGCAGTGGTGCAAAGATAGAGATTTTGAGTGCAGAGGAGCATGACAGACTGATGAGTGTCCTTCAGGGGCTCACTCATTTCGTTCTCATTGCTTTTGGCATCGCGCTGAAAGAGCTTGATTTCGATGTTAAACGAGCGAGGGCGGTTATGAGTCCGATGTATGAGATTTTAATGGACTTCGTGGGCAGGATATTACATCAGGACCCGCGTTTATACGCCTTGATACAGTTGAATTTCGAGATGGGTGAGATACATAAAACTTTCTTGGAGGTTGCGAACCGGCTTTATGAGCTGATAGCAGCCTCGGATATAGAGGGGTTCATTGCTGAGATGCGTGATGCTAAGGCACATTTCGGTGATACAGAGCGAGCGATGCGTGATTCGGATGATGTGATAGAGGCGAAGATAGAGAGGGGTAGGTAGATGAGTAGAAATGTTTCGCTACTCCGTGTAACAATAACAAAGTGTATCTGGCTCCGTGCCGTGCATTCTGTACTACGCACAAATCCCCTTATAGAAACTTCAGATACACTCGGAACATTAGGCGAAAGGGTATAAGAGAGAGGAAGGAAAGAAAATGGATGTGTGGTATAAAGTAGTAAATGAGGATTGTCTCAAGTGGCTTGCTTGATAGTCACACAGAAGAAAGCATCCATCTCACTTTTATTGACCCGTCTTTTAGACAGGGAAAGGATTATCGATTTTTTGATGATAATCAACCCGAAGAGAGATACTGGAAGTGGCTGAGAGATGTTTTATCAAATGTCTACAAGATTACCCTTAAAGGCGGTGCTGTTTACTTTATGCAAAGAGAAAAAAATACAGAAAATGACTACATGAAAAGCACCTCCTTATAAATAGGGAAGAAGGAGGTGCATATGTATATAGGATTGGATGTACATAAAAAG
>JAGGRR010000119.1 GCA_021159465.1 Methanophagales archaeon | reverse complement strand
TATCATTCAGCTTTATCGCTTATCCCCTAATTTTATTTCTAATTATCGCTCTTGACACATTTAATAGGAAGGTTTTCGTATTTGAACGAGCAGCAGTCATCTCCGCTATTTATACTGTGATACTAACTCCTACTTTTATAATCATGCTCGTGGTGTTCCGGATTAGGCTAAAATAAGACTAACTATCCCAACTAGCTCTAACTAATCCCTATCTCTTCTTCCTGAACTCGGTATAGCCACATTTACCACACGAATAGCGGTCTTCATGCTCTGCCAGGAAGACTCCAGCACCACATCTCGGGCATGTTCTCCGCTTCCTCTTCAATCTCAGTCCTCCATCATTCTCCTTTTCTTTTAATACTTCATAGTATCTATGTATCATTTTGATTTGCACCTCCAAAGTTCCTCTTTAATATATGCTCCCTCTCTATCTCTCTCATTCTATCTTCATTCTCGTATATCTTCGCATAGCCCACCGCCTCACGCTTGCCAAATTCTGCACGCATCCAGTCAATTACAAGCAGCTTAGGACTACACTGGAGTGTATTCACCAACGCCTTCCGTGCCTCCACTCTGCTCGGTAAACCACCATCATACTTTAACCGGAAGAAAAACTCCTTACGTCTCAATAATCGATTCTCACGCTCATTCTCTATTTCTATATCTACCTCTATACCCATCTTCCTCCTTCTTCTCCCTTACCTTTACACCTCTCTTTTCTCTTTATTGTCTATTGTCTCAAATTGGTATAAACACATTATAAAGTATGGTCTTATAAAAGGGATTGCTCATCTCCTTAAATCATCGAGAATAATATGACGGATGCGAACCTAAATTCCTTTGAGTTGAGTAAGATACCGATACTCTTATTTAAGCCGGTGATCGCCCAACCGAGGCTGATCCTCTCCTGTTTCCATGCGTTGGGACTGTACATTTAGACGAGCTAAAGAAGGAGCTTGTGTTGATGAAAATTAGTTAAAATATGACTATGGAAAGAAAATTAAGATTGGATTGATTTCAATAACTAATCATCCTCTATCAGTAGAAAATTGGGCATCTTAAACCTGAAAAGATCAATCAGATAATTGAGAGGATGGTATCTATATCTATCCTTTGGCGACGAATATACAACTCCAACTCCCGATAACAGAGCGTATCTGGCTATGGTGCATCGCACCTCTGCCCAAATCCAGTCTTACGATTGGACTTTATACTTTATATAGGATATGCTCGGAATGTTGAATGTTATTGGAGATATGTTTGTTTTTGCGCTTATTGTAGGAGTGACTCTAAAGATTTGGGGAATATCTGCTATCTGGAAATCCATTACTGCTGTAACGGTGCTCGCACTTCATATCTTATCTTATCGA
>JAGGRR010000118.1 GCA_021159465.1 Methanophagales archaeon | reverse complement strand
AAAATTTGTATCATCGGAATCTGACCTCAATAGAATGCGCATGTCTCTCCATACCCTCTGCCCTTGATAATCTCACTACAACATCCCTCAGCCGTTCCAGAGCAGATTTATCCATATGCTGCACCGTGATCCGATGCATGAAATGCGCAACATCAAGTCCTGAGAATATGTTTGCATAGCCCGCAGTGGGTAGCACGTGATTTGCACCTGTTGCGTAATCGCCAGCCGCTACGGGTGTGTAATCACCTATGAATACTGATCCCGCATTCTTTACTCGCTTAAGTACCTCAAACGGGTTGCTTACCATTATCGCAAGGTGCTCTGGCGCATACATATTCGCGAATTCTATGCACTCCTCTATATTGGACGCGAGTATTATCCAATTCTGAGTTTCCCTCTTTGAGTCTGAACCTATCTCCCGCTCTACTTCCTCTGCTATTCGCCTGGAATCGGTGATGAGAACCGCTCTTGAGTTGATGCCATGCTCCGCCTGTGCAAGCATATCAGCAGCAATGAAGCCCGGATTCGCACTTGCATCGGCGATAATCAATACTTCAGAGGGACCAGCGGGGAAATCTATCTCCACATATTCACGAACAAGCATCTTCGCCGCTGTTACGTACAGGTTTCCGGGTCCCACTATCTTCTCCACCTTGGGTATACTTTCAGTCCCGAAAGCGAGAGCAGCAATAGCCTGCGCACCTCCTACCTTGAATATCCGGGTGGCTCCTGCGAGCTCCGCGGCGTAAAGCGTAAGTGGCTCCAGATTGCCATTCTTGCCCGGTGGGCTACACACTATTATATCACGCACACCTGCTACCTTTGCTGGCGTCACGCACATCAGTGCGGTACTGAAATAAGCTGCCGGGACATAAGCTCCAACCACCTCAAATGGGCGATACAGCTCACCGATATACACCCCCTCTGCGAACCTCTCTACCCATGCCGCCTTCTTCTGTCGGTGATGGAAATTCCTTATCCGATTCAAAGCCTCCCCGATGTACAACTTCAGCTCGCTATCCGCACTCGCTTTCGCCGCTTCTTTCTCCTCTTCGCTCACTTCTATCTCGTCCAGACGCACCGAATCGAACTTAAGGGTGTACTCACGCAATGCATCATCCCCTCGCTTCTTCACTGTCGTGATTATCTCTCTCACAACGGGCATGACCGAGTTCAGATCATGTCTCCGGTCGAAGAATCCCCGCTCTCGCTCTATCTCGCTTAACTTTTTTATCATCCTGTGCTCAACAAGAAAGAGAATAGAAGCTTTCAAATTTATATACTTCTCAATCACATCTATCCTTCAAGAGCAAAGGGCAGTGATAAGTGGGAAGTGAGAGAAGATGACAGGAGAGGAAGAAGGTATTATTAATTTCCATATCCAGATCCCCGAAGGTGTGGATGTAGTGATAGAGGGAGAGGGGCGAAAAGTGAAGGTTATAGGACCAAGGGGGGAAATAGAGCGCGAATTATGGCACCCCGGGCTGCAGATAGGAATAGATAAGAGTATGAACGAAGTGGTTATCAGGACAGAGAACACGAGGAAGAAGCTAAAAGCAATTGCCGGGACATTCGCTTCTCATATCAATAATATGATCACCGGAGTGAAAGATGGTTTCTTTTATCGGTTGAAGGTCGTCCATGCTCATTTCCCTATGCAGGTGGCGGTAACTAAGGATGGCAAGGGCATATCAATCTCAAATTTCTTGGGCGAGCGGAGACCAAGGATAGCAAAGCTCATGGACGGTGTGAAGGTGGAAATAAGGGATAAAGGCTCTGAGATATTACTGACGGGTGTGGACAAAGAGGCGGTAGGACAGAGTGCTGCGAATATAGAACAGACGACGAGGATAAAGGGTTATGACCCCAGAGTCTTTCAGGATGGGATCTATCTCGTGGAGAAGGGTGTGGGTATGGGCATTGAAAGTAGCTAGTAGCTAATAGCTAATAGCAGAAGGTAAGTGTGGAGATGAGATGAGACGTGATACGATGATAGGGGATGAGGAGTCATGCCTGAAATATTAGAAGGGGTAAGCCCCACGCGTATGGAGTTACTCCGATTGAGCCGCAGGGAGAAGTTAGCGGAGAAGGGGCATGACCTGCTCAGGGAGAAGAGAGATGCTCTGATTGCGGAATTCCTGGATGTTGTAGGTGAGGTACGAGACATAAGGAAAGAGGTGGAAGCGAAGTTGAGCGAAGCTTTTGAGTTCTTAATCCTCGCTCAGGCTTTATCAGGTGTCGAGCAGGTGAGGCAACTGTCCCTGATGACCGGTCATACGATCTCCGTTGATTCTTCCTCAAGGAGCATAATGGGTGTGCAAATACCTCTCTTAGAGCGCTCAGGCGAACTGGTGAGGAATGTTACCGAACGCGGCTATAGCCTTTTTGACTCTTCTGCTGCGCTTGATAGATCCGCAAAGAGCTTTGAGGAGGCTTTGCAATTGATAATAAAACTTGGTGAGGTGGAAGAGGCGGTCCGGAAGCTCGCAGGTGAAGTGGAGAAGACAAAGAGACGCGTTAATGCACTTGAATATATCATGATCCCCAGTTTAAAGGCGACCAGGAAATATATTCGGATGCGGCTGGAAGAGATGGAACGTGAGAATTTCACGCGGTTGAAGAAGATAAAAGCGATGCTGGAGCGGGGGAGTGAGTAGTAGAGGTAGAGATGTTAGATAAATTAAGCAGTTCGTTGAAGGAGACGGTCAAGAAGATAGCGATGTCAAAGCGGATAGACAAGCAGACAGTGGATGAACTTGTGCGAGACCTTCAACGGGCATTGATACAGGCGGATGTCAAGATTTCTCTGGTGAAAGAGCTCTCAACTCGTGTGCGGGACCGCGCTTTGAAGGAGAAAGCTGTCCTGAATCCGAGAGAGCATGTGATTAAAGTACTCTATGAGGAGTTAATGAAGATTCTGGGCAGAGGTATAGAACTACCTCTGACACCGCAGAAGATTATGATGGTCGGCTTGCACGGCTCGGGTAAGACTTCTTCATGTGCAAAACTGGCACGGTATTTCCAGAAGAAGGGCTTGAAACCCGCGGTCATCTGTGCCGATATTTATAGACCCGCGGCGTCAGCGCAGTTAAAACAGCTATGTGCAAGGATAAATGTCCCGTTCTTCGATACTGCATCATGTGGGCAAACTGACGTACTGGAGATAGTAAAGGCAGGAGTGGAAGAATTTGAGAGGTATGACATTAAGATAATAGACACTGCTGGTCGGCATGCGCTCGAATCAGAGATGATAGAGGAGATCAGGAGGATAGAATCAGAGATAAAGCCCGAACAGCGGCTTCTTGTTCTCGATGCCGGTATCGGACAGCAAGCATCGGTACAGGCGAAGGCATTTGATGATGCTATTGGCATCACCGGTATAATTATAACCAAGATGGACGGTACAGCGAAAGGTGGTGGTGCACTCTCCGCCGTTGCAGAAACGAACTCGGGCATTGCGTTCCTTGGTACAGGGGAGAAGATGGATGACTTCGAACGATTTGAACCTGACAGGTTCGTCTCCCGTATGCTTGGGATGGGTGATATAAAGTCACTGATAGAGATGGCGGAAGATAGTTTGAAGCCAGAGGAGATGGAAACGACATTCAAGGGCGGCAAATTCACATTGAATGACCTGTATAAGCAGTTAGAAATGTTGCGAAAGATGGGTCCGTTCAAGAAATTGATGCAGATGCTACCACTTGGTGGGCTGGATATAGATCTTGATGATACCGCTTACCAGGTAACAGAGGAGAAATTGAAGAAATTCAGGGTGATTATGGATTCCATGACAGAGGAAGAGCGGAATGAGCCGAAGATAATAAACAGTTCGAGGTTGAGGCGGATAGCAATAGGTTCGGGCACATCAAAAGCAGAGGTTAACGAGCTATTAAAATATCATCGAATGATGCAAAAGATGATGAAGAGCATTATTTCCGGTAGGGGTAAAATCCCGATGATGCGGGGTATGCCCCTGAAGATGATGAAAAAGCTGAGATGATGCACTGCACAGCGCACAATACAGATAAGATAATATGACCAAAAATGGTTATTAACTCCTTACTGCGTTCTTTTGTGAACAACTGGTGGTTATCCAGGAAGATAGTGGGGCTTATCGCCGCAGTTGGCATCTCACCGAATTCGCTATCGCTACTTTCTCTATTCTCCGCCGCTCTTGCCGGGCTGTTATTCACTGTTGCGGGGCTCAGAGGTCATCACCTGCTGCTGCTATTCGCTGGCGTGCTCGTAGCCATGAATGCCTTCCTGGATACCTTTGATGGCGTTCTGGCTCGAGAGACGGGCATTGCGAGCAAAAAGGGGGATTTCCTCGACCATGTGATTGACCGATATGCTGATATGTTTATTCTCTGTGGTATCATCTTTGGTGGCTACGTGAGCTGGGAGATAGGCTTGCTGGCGATTATTGGTATACTCCTGACATCGTATATGGGCACACAGGCGCAGGCTGTGGGTCTCGGCAGGGTATATGGTGGCATGGTCGGCAGAGCGGACAGGTTATTGCTTATAATCGCAGCGACAATACTCACATGGCTGTATCCATACCAAGCTCTCGGTTTCTCTTTCCTTGGCTGGAGTATGCTTATCTTCGCTGTCCTGTGTAATCTCACGGCTTTACAGCGGTTCTTTTATGCCTGGAGAAGATTATAGAGTGCGAAGAGTAAGTAATCAAGCAAGATAAACCTCGAAGAAGAATTATCGCTATTTCCTTTGCCTTTCTCAGCTCTTTTTCGTATGCTGCTGCCCTTCCGTAATATGGCGTTGGATACAAATGGCGGGCATTCGTGTCCCTGTTCCACCATATTGACGAACATCAGGTCGAGCGTTTTTTGCATTTATTCATTTCGCCTCCTCTTATTCCAAAATGCCTTTTTATGTCGTATGTACATAAGTGCTATGTAGAGGAGGTCATATGACCTTAATAATACAATACTGCAGATATTACCATACCTATACCTATACCTATACCGAAGTTAGGTGACGAGCCAGTGGAGGTAGGAGTGTAAAAAATGAAAGAAAAAGACATAACTTTTGAAGATAAACTATGGAAAGCCGCGGATAAATTGAGAAAGAAGGTTGAGGTCCATGAGTATAAATATGTTGTTTTGGGGTTGATATTCCTCAGGTATCTCTCTTATGCGTTCGAGGAAAAGAGAAAAGAAGTATTGAATAGAGAAGCAAAAAGCTACCCGGAAGAATTTAAGATGCAGGTTGCTGAGGATAGGGACATCTACCTCGCTAATGGGGCTTTATATGTCCCAGAGAAGACGAGTTGGGATTACATAAAAAATGCGAATCAGCAAAATATAGGGGAGATACTGGACAAAACATCGGAGCTCTTGAGAATGAACATCCAAACCAACTTAAGGATGTGATTCCAAAGATATACACGAAAATAAACCTTGACCATTACGATCTGGCTTATCTTATCAATCTCTTTTCATCCATTCGGTTCGGGTTAGAGCACAGAGGAAAGGATATATTTGGCAGAATCTATGAATACTTCCTCGGGAAATTTACAGAGGCGGAAGGCAAAAAGGGTGGTGAATTTTACACTCCAAGGTGCCTCACAAAACTTATTGTTGAGGCTATTGATGTAAAAGGAGGGCGGATTTTTGACCCCGGTTGTGGAAGCGGTGGATTTTTTGTCTCTGCATTAGAGAAACTTGAAAGAGAAGGGATAGACACAACCTCGCTTGCCATCTATGGGCAGGAGTCGAAGGATTTTGTATGGAAGATGTGCAAGATGAACCTCGCAATAAGAGGGACTGAAGGGGATATAAGAATAGGGGATTCGTATCATGATGATAAGTTCTTTGATTTAAGGGCGGATTATGTGGTCTCAAATCCGCCTTTTAATGATAGCGGATGGGATGCTAAAAGGGTTAAGCCAGAAGACCCGAGATTCAAATATGGAATACCTCCAGAGAACAATGCGAATTTTGTCTGGATTCAGCATTACATATATCATCTTGCACCAGATGGAAAGGCTGGGTTTGTGATGGCAAACGGTGCTCTATCTGCTGGTGGTGCAGAAGGAGCAATCAGGAGAAAGATAATTGAGGATGATCTGGTTTATGGAATATTAGCAACCCCTCCTAAGCTCTTCTACACGGTCTCGCTTCCAGCATCCTTATGGTTCTTGAGGAAATCGAAGCCAGAACACATGAAAAGAAAGGTCTTGTTTGTATATGCGAAGAACATGTTCAAACCGCTCTCAAGGAGGCAGGCTATTTTTACTGATGAGCATATAGCAAAGATAGTTGAGAAGTTCAGGATGTTTGAAAGTGGTGAACCAGAAGAAAGGATAAATGAGCTTGGATTTGCAAAGGTAGCAACGATTGAGGAGATAGCAAAGAATGGCTATGTTCTAACGCCTGGGAGGTATGTTGGGATAAAACTTGAAGAGGATGAAACACCTTTTGAGGAGAAGATGAAGGTTTATTCGGAAGAACTGTCAAAATTGTTTGAAGAGGAAAA
>JAGGRR010000117.1 GCA_021159465.1 Methanophagales archaeon | reverse complement strand
CTCGCTTGGGCGACTCCAACACTGATCGCAAGCACAATCGTCAGTATCGAAATCACTGCCACAATGCTCAGCTCTTTCGCTTTTTCTTCCATTTTTTATTTCTTCACCTCCTAATTTCTAATTTCAATTTTCAGTTTTTTTACTTCTGTTCGCGGGAAATATTTTCCCGCTGTTATTTGAGTATAAAAAAGATATATAAATAACTATAGGAACTTCAAGTAAGGAGATAGAACACATGTATCTGTTTTTCAACACGGGCATGAGATAACCGAGAAGATAATTGTAGCAGCTACAAAGTGCATAACACACCTGGTTCTGTTCAGGTTTTTTTGGGAAGAGATATACCAAAATTCGCTCCCACCCCTTTGCTTTTCCCTCTTTTCCTGCTTCGTTCACATTCAACATTCATATAGTACATCGAAGTTTTATCTTTCTTTCCTTACAACTTAAAGGTTTCATTCTTCATTTGTAGTCCCTTTCTTATGATGTCATTTAATCTTGTTTTCATAATTTCGGGCTCGCACCTTTCCCGAACATATTAACCATTAGCGATTGCTGGTGAAATTAGATGGTAGATGGTAATTAGCTTTTTAAGCCCTGTTTTGTTTGGAATTGATAGTGGTTAAATTAATAGCTCCGTTATAATCTTGTGAAATCTCGAGGGTTTGGTTTTTATGTAGCTCAGCTATCATAATACTCCAAATCATCTCCGCCACCGCAATCGCAACCGCAATGCAAATGAAACCGATACAACAGCAACAGCAATAGCCACAGCTACTAAGCTCATAGTGAACCCGCCTGCTGCTGGGTTCGGTGAAGGCGTCTCATACGGTCTGTTACTACTACTGTTCAGCATCACATTTGAGACCGCAATAGCGAACTCGGTAGCATATTCCGGTCCCTTTGCTGTTACTATATTACCTGAGACCACCACACCTTTATCCAGATACTTCCCACCATTCTTTATCAGTTCCTGCTTCGCTGTTATGAACGCCGTACACTCTTTATCCTGCAGAATACCCGCTCGTGCCAGCACCACTGGCGAGAGACAAATTGCAGCCACCGTCTTATGGCTATCATAAGCCGCTCTGACCATATTCCTCAGGTCGCTGTCATCCCACAGATATCGCATTGAGCCGACACCGCCTACAATCACTATCGCATCATACTCTGACTCTAACTCTGAGAGGTTCACATCGCCAATTGAAAGATTTACAGCCACTTCTCCGCCTGACATACCACGCGCTATGCCTGTACATGTACGTGTACTCGCTACCACCACCTCCGCGCCTAACTCCTTAAATATGCCCGAAGGCACCGATAGCTCATCCTCTTTGTACCCCTCTGGAGCTACCACCATCAAGACACGCTTACCCTCAAGCTCCTTGCCCATTACAGGGGCAGGGCTCAGTGACATGAATAAAGCAACCAGA
>JAGGRR010000116.1 GCA_021159465.1 Methanophagales archaeon | reverse complement strand
ATCTTGCCACATCTCAGTCCATAGTAGACTCCGCCACCACTGATTGGCTTTACCTGTGCAGCAGCATCACCAACCAGTAAAATACCCTTACCTCTACCTTTACCTTTACCTCTGTCCTTCACTATCTTCACCGTCTTCTGGGGTTTCAAACCAGCAGCTATGGGAATTACACCACCGGTGTATCTATAATATGAGCCCCGATATCTCTTTGCCATATGAGGCTCATGAAGCAGTAACCGCTTTAAAAATGCAAGGGGCGTTGAGTGTGGTGATGAGAACCTCTTATCTATGCAGAGCCCAATTCGAGCTATTCGATCATCCAGTGGAATAGCCCATGCGAAGAATCCAGGTGCTATCTCCCTGCTGGCGAAGATCTCAGCATAAACGCCTTCTGAATCATAGTACCCCTCTACCTGTACGCAACTTAATAAGTTCCTCTTAACCCCCATGCCCGCCATCTCCGCCACTCCAGCCCTGACACCATCAGCCCCTATCACCACCTTTGCGCCTATCTCCTCCATTTTACCTTTTGTTTTTGTATCCACTATCTGTATCCTCCACTCTCCTCCTGACAGCTTTATTCCCACCACTTTACAGCCCGTGATTATCTCTGCGCCACTATTCATTGCCTCTTTCGCAAGAGCCTTATCAAAGTGGTCTCTCATTATTGCGTAAGCACTTTCCCGCGCTTCTAACTGCATGTCATAGTTAGGCGAGTGGATAATCGCTCCTTTTATCCTGTTCATTATGAAAGTCCTGACTTCCTTCAGTTCACTCTCCTCTACTGCCCTCTTACTTATCAGTCCTGCGCAATGGACCGGTATGCCTATCTCCGGGTCCTTCTCGATGATTAGCGTGGATGCTCCACCCTTAGCTGCATATTTCGCTGCCATGCAGCCCGAAGGTCCTGCTCCTACCACAACAACATCATACATCCCTTTTATATTTGAAGAGTTTTATAATCAAGATGTTGTACGTTACAGAGGGAGTATGAAGGAAGCGAAGAAGATAACGATAACAGGTAAAGTTCATGATGTAGGTTACAGGTTATTCCTGCTGACAGAGGCAGAGAGCCTGCTTATTGATTATTTTGATGCAAGAAATGCGCTTGTAAACGGTGAACAGCAATTGATTGTTCTCGTCCGGAGTCCCAAAGACAAGGTTAATAGTTTTGTGGATTTTATACGCTCGAATTATCCGCCTGAAGCTTCCGTTCATAATGTTGTGGTTGAAGAATATACTGAAGAGGTAAGAAGCATTGATTCTTTTAGGCAGTCTTTTATGGTCTCGCAATTAGCAAAGATGGTCCAGATTGGTTTGGTGATGATAAGTAAGCAAGATCAGATGCTCGATAAACAGGACCAGATGTTAAGGAAACAGGACCAGATGCTTGATAAGCAGGATATGACGATGAATGTGCTCCGGGAAGAGAGTGAGAAAGTCAGAAATGTTATTAAAGAGAGGTTTGAAGAGGATGTAAAATGGCTCAAATCGGAGATTCTCGAGATAAGAATGACCCTTAATAAGATAAAGGAGAAAGTTGGAATAGTTTGAGGTGATGGAGATGAAAAAGGTAAGATCTAAACAGCCAAGGAAACAGAGGAAAGCGAGGTTTAATGCGGCTCTGCACCTCCGCCATAAGTTCATGAGTGCGCCGCTCTCCAGAGAACTACGAGAGAAGTACAATAGAAGGAGTTTCCCGGTGCGGAAGGACGATACTGTGAGGATATTGAGGGGGGATGATAAGGGTGCAGAGGGCAAAGTCAGGTCGGTAGATCTCAAGAGGGAGCGGATAACAGTTGAAGGTGTTATTATAGCGAGGGCAGACCTGTCAGAAGTACCTCGTCCCATACACCCTTCCAATGTGATGATAACGAAATTAGACCTGAAGGATGAGCGAAGAGCAGCAGCACTGGAGAGATAGATAACTCAAAACGCAGTTCCCATCACTTCCTCATGCAGCTTCTTCAACCTCTCCACTGCTGGATGTCTCGCTCCTAATTTCTTCTTTAAATTCGATATCGCGTATTCTACACTCGTCCTTCTTGTACCTTCTATCAGGCTGTCTGCATACGCTATTATCTTTTCTTCCATCGTCTCCGGCATGAGAGATATCGGGGGTAATCCCAACTGTTTAGCCTCTTCCGCTGTTATACCAGCACCCACATGCCTTTGAATTATCCTCACCAACCGGTCATCCAATCCCGATGCTTTCGCCATCTCACCACCCAAAAAGCCATGTTCCACGCCATGAGAACGAGCCCTGCCCATATCGTGAAGTAGAGCACCGGTAAAGATCAACTCCTCATCAATGTTTTTATTTTTATTCGCTGCGGCTATCTCCAATGCAAGCTCCGCAACTGCGATGCAATGCTTGATAACCCTTTCTTCACACCCTGCTGCCCTCAGTAACTTCACACACTCACTCCTTAATCTCCTCTTATCTGCTTCTTCCACTTCTCTATCTTCTCTATCTCGTCCTCTAACTCGCTTATCAAATCTCCATTATCAACGTATTCAAACTTCGAACCGCATTCATCACACCAGAAATCCCTCGCTGCTGCATCCTCAAACAGGATACGCTGGCATTTACACTGATAAAATACACCCTTTTTCTCTTCATCCAGCTTGTTCCTGAGGTCTTTCAATTTCTTATCCGCTTCTTCCTCCATTATTCTCCTGACATTACGGTAATTAAAGCGCCACAGATAGGTCACCCAGCCACTGTTATCATCTCGCTCAGTCCTGTATTCTGCTATCCTGTTCTCATATAGGGTATATAAAATCTTCCTGACCAGAGTGAGCTTTGTATCACTCAGCTTTGCAATCTCCTCGTCGGTTATCTCACCCTCTGGAACGTTCATTATTATCTTCAAACCCTCTTCCCCTATCATCTTCCGGAAGTACTCTCTCACCACGTAATTGTCGGGCGCTAACATCCTTATCAATAATAGACATAAACTCTGATAAATTAAACTTTTCTGACATAGGGCTTCAAAGGAACTTTCGCCTTAGCTCGTCTGCCTTCTCTATCCCTATATCCACCATCTCTGATACTTTGTCCTCTTCCAGACCCTCTCTCCCATACTTCTGTATCCCTGATAAGGTACCATCTGTATTGGAAATCACCGTCAGCCCGCTTACTGCTGCCCTTTCCTCGTTATAATTCGGGTCTACCAGAATTTCACCACCAATATCCACCATCGTCACAGCTACCGGTTTATCCTGCATCGGTATCATGTCTTCGCCCTTACCACTCAAGCCATATCTCTCTGCTGGTATATGTATATCCAGGAGGGAGGCGATAGCACCAAGCGCCGCGGCATCAACTAAATTACCGTCATTGTCCAGCACATGTATGTCAATGAAGACGATCCAGACCTTCTCACCTTCTTCTATACACAGCTTGCTGAGGTCAATTGCCTCGGAGCCTCGAATTCCTCGGTCCACCACCCTCGCCAGTTGCACACTGTCCTCATTTGGTGGTCCGGGTTCAAATTCGGGCGATGCTAATGGAACAAGCTCTGCATTTGTTATTATCACGCCTTTATCGGGTGAATCAGGGAAAGGCTCTCCCGGCTCAAGCTTTACACCCACCAGAACCTCAGTGTTCCCTATCTTTACACGTGCAGAACCTTCTGCCCTCTTTATTATATCTTTCTCCACCTTTATCTCCCTGTAATCCTGGAAATCCCTACCATCTTCACGCTTACCTCTCCTCACAAGATTGTATGTGTAATCTCTCCTTACCTCATCCATAATCTCAAGTCCCATCTTTCTCTTATCCCCTCCTTTTACATCTCACTATATCGCTCTATCAACGCCGTTCGCTGTAATTCATATATCTGCTGGCAGGCGTTCATTGCGAGCTTTAAGCCTTTCTCAAATTCATCCTTCGTCATACGACCGTCCATTTGAAGCGCCGTAATCGTATTTCGCCGGGCAATCATTGCTATTGGCATGTCAGCTTCACCATAATTGTCCTCCACTGCATTCAAATCGAGTACAACCTCTCCATCTATCTTACCCACGGCAACTGAGGATACAAGGTCTTTCATTGGTATTCCCGCATCTGCGAGTGCGATTGAAGCGGCATTTATACCCGCAGTTCTCGTGCCTGCATCTGATTGCAGTATCTCCACATACACGTCTATCTCGGTCTTTGGGTAAAACTCCCTTATGATCACTGGCTCCAGTGCCTCTCTACTTACCTTGGATATCTCCACACTCCTCCTATCAGGCCCCGGTCTCTTACGCTCGTCAACAGAGAAGGGCGCCATGTTGTACCTGTATTTGAGTACAGCCATCTTCGCATCCTGAGCATGTCGCGGATGCATCTCCCTCGGTCCATACACCGCAGCAATCACCTTGTTATCGCCCAATTCAAAATAACAGGATCCATCCGCCCTCTTCAGGACTCCTACCTCTATCTTTATCGGTCTGAGTTCGTCAAAACCCCTGCCATCCAGTCTCTTACCATCTTTTATAAGTTCTATACCTTCCTCTTTCATCTTTTTAACCCCTTCCCGTATCACCTATCCTGCGATAAGAATTCAGGAAATCCGCCACTCTATCCGTTAAACCAGACGTATGGGCTTCATGTGCAATCATCAATATCACCTCAGAAGCAAGATTCATATCTTCTTCCTTACCCTTTATCCAGATACGACCGTTCTTAGCAACAAATATGAAACAATTACATTTCTCTTTCAACATCCTTATCATCGAGCCTTTCCTGCCTATAATCCGTGGCACTTTGGTATGCGGTATTGTTATCAACCGCCCGCCACCGCCCAGCTGGAAATCTTCCATCAATCCCAGGTCTATCCTCATCAGCGCATCCGTATTCGTTACTTTCGCAACGATCAAATCATCAATGTCGAGATATGTATGCATGGAGCCGAATTCAACTCTCTTCTTACCACCCGACGTGACCTCAGACATGTGCAGTCGTGCCTCGTAGGGTGAAGCGATATCAACAATCCAGTAGGGAAATGAGATCTCTGTTATCCTGCCTATTACCACATCGCCTTTCGCAGGTTGGTATTTACCAACAAAAGGCACCACTTTTATCTCATCCTTTTCGTCCACCACACCGTATCTCATTGCATAAACTTTACCTTCCTCGATATACGTCCCTTCTCCTGCGCGGTTCACGTCCTCTGAGATGAAATCACCCGGAATTACCACTTTATACATCCTTTTCATCACTTCACAATCCGCGTTTCAACTTCTCCTCTCGTTATTGCACCCAGGAACGAGAGTGCTTCATCCTTCATACCCGCAGGGACTCGTAGTAGCGCTATGAAGGACCCATCATCCTGCCAGCCCTCCTTCACCACGCGATATTTCTTCTTTAGCTCATAGACCCTGCCCGTATATGCTGGTGGTATCTTCACTGCTATCTCATTCTCCTCTATCTTTATTGGTATTATCGCTCTTATCTGCTTCAGTGCTTCATTTACCAACTCATCTACACTCTTGAACGGATCAACGTGTACCTTTGCCTCCTTCATTGCTATCTCTATCCTGGAAGGAGGGTGGGGGGTGTTGGTCTGTGGATTTATGGATATGCGGGCAATACGGTCTATTACCAGCCTCCGCTTCTCTTCAACCCTTCTTCGTCTCTGTTCTGTAGTCAGCTGCACTTCTCCTTCTTTTATTATCTTCATCGCTATCTCGCTCACATCAGTTGTGGAGAATACCTTCCTCAGGTCACTCTCTGTGGCTTTCTCACCTTTTGAAGCATCCTCAAATACCGATTCCACTGCTAACACTCCCTCCATATCCACTTCTGATCCACTCCTGACAGAGTCTACCTTCTCGGGATCAACAAGGACCTCAAAGAGCTTCTTGCCATGCTTATACCTCGCTATCACCGCCTTGTCCAAACTCACCATCTCTACTATTTCCCCTTATCTTCTTTCTTCTTCGTATTCTTCTCGTTCTTCTTCTTTACCTTCTTTATATACGGCTCTAATTCATCGGAACTCATAATTCTGAATCTCTTCTTCTCCAATTCCGCAAGACCCACATCCACTGTTGTCCTATCTATCTTACCTTCTGTTACCCTGTATAAAGTATCCAGACCGAGTATGATGGCATCCTCAAGAGTGATGTTCTCATCATACATCTCCTCCAGCATCTCTGTCACGATAGTCCTACCGGAACCTATCGCAGTCGCTTTATACTCCAGCAATGCTCCGCTTGGATCGGTTTCGAGGAGATAGTTCCCCCCGTTATATACGCCCCCTATCAATAACGCAGTGCCAAAAGGTCTGAGTCCACCGATCTGTGTATATGCCTGTTTGAAATCACATATCCTCTTCGCAAGTGTTTGTACATCTATAGGTTCATCATAGACAATCTTGTTTATCTGCGCCTCTACTCTGCCTTTATCTATCAATATCCGTGCATCTGCGACCAATCCCGAAGTAGCTGCACCTATATGCTCATCTATCTCAAATATCTTCTCCACGGACCCGCCCTCCAGCAGTCGTGAAGTCAATCTCTTGTCTACCAGGAGGACAACACCATCCTTCGCTTTCAACCCCACTGCGGTGGTACCTCTCTTCACTGCTTCTCGCGCGTATTCTACCTGAAACAACCTTCCATCAGGGCTGAACACTGTTATCGCCCTGTCATAGCCCATCTGTGGCATCATCTGCATTCCTATCACCTTCCTATTCTATACTATGGACTCGACGGGATTTGAACCCGTGGCTTCCTCCTCGCGAAGGAGGCACTCTTCCACTGAGCTACGAGCCCTTCTAATTAATAATATACATATTATATAACTTTTCAAACTATGGACCTTCTCATCGGTGCCTCTCTGGTTGCGCTGGGGTTCCTGACCGGGCTAAGTGGTGCAGTGCTACCCGGTCCCTTCTTCATATTTGTGCTATCAGAGAGCATGAAGAAGGGGGTGCTATCGGGACCCTTCACTGTGCTCGGACATATCTCTGCGGAATCGCCGACGATTCTGGTACTGCTCTTCCTGGGGCTCAGGTTGACGGATTATTTCATCGAATTTAAAGCCTTTATCTATCTGATCGGAGGTATTACCCTGATTTTGATGGCCTCTTATATCCTCCGGGAGGCATTGACGCCCTCGCCATATAAGATTAAGGCGACCAGAAGCTACCGCTACCGGTATGGGGGTTCAGTTATTGGTGGGTTCCTGCTCACTGCTTTTAATCCCTCGTTCATACCCTGGTGGATGACCATAGGATGGGCAACACTACTAACCGGCATGCAATCACCCATCTGGAATGGTGTCCTTTTTGTGGTCATAGGACATTTCCTATCCGATTTCGCATGGTATTCCTTTGTCTCATATTCATTCTCAAAGGGTAAGAGATTCTTATCCGAGCAAAGATATAAATCAGCGATGTTAGCTATTACTGCTGTTATGGCTGCTCTCGGGCTTGTATTCTTCCTCACCGGGAGCTTCTCTCTTTTAATATAAATAGTGCAGATAGGAGTCCAATGATAGCCATGAGAGCATAAAAGCCTGACATCATGGGTGACGGAGTCAAGTGAGTCTCTGCAGAAGTATTGGTTATGTTAGCCATGTGGCTCGCATTCAGAGGCTCAGGGAGGACTTCCAATGGAATATGCTCCACAGATGAGTACGTATCGTTGTCTCTGCTAATGTACTTCAGTTCCAGAGCCTGCTGATATACACCCGGCAAGGTTTTTGCATCCACAATGAACCCCAGGACGGCATCTCTCGCTTCTTTTACCCTCAAATCGCCCACATAAAAGCTATCCATATCAAACTTGAATGGTGCCCGCGGCTGAACGCGGACCGATCTTGCCTCTTCGGTACCTACATTCTCTATCCTCAGATGCAGCCTGACATGGTCTCCCGCAGTTATCTTCCCCGGCTCTGTAGTGTAAGATGCGAGTGCAAGTTCCGGCTTGCCCTCAACTCTCAGTTGTATCTCCTTCTCCTCTTTATAACCTCTCTTCTCCATATCGCTATAAGAGATCACCAGCGGGAGCGTGTACACGCCTGGTTGCACGTTCTCTGAGATATCAGCATAGAAAACGGCAGAGAATCCAATTCCGGTGTTCAACCTTGCTCTATATGCACGGTCAGCATCAGACCACGAAGCCTTAAACTGATCTTTGCATCCTAATCTCACCTCGATGTCCTTTGCATCCGCAGTCCCGATATTCCATATCACCGCCGTTATCTTGACCCTTTCATCGCCTGGTCTTATATGCGCTGGCTCTGTGTACACCTCACCAAAACTCAAATTCGGTGTCCCTTTCACGATGAAGGTGAGTTCAGATACAGGCTTATTAATCTGGAATCCCATCCCCGCCTTGGGGTCATAAACGTAAGTATTTGGCAGGCATATATAACCCCAGTTCTGATCGTTATAACACTCCTTCCATGAATATGTTACCGGGATACTATAAACGCCCTCATGAACGCCCTCCTCTACATGAACCTTTATCTTCGCCCTCCTCTCACTCCACGAATCTAATGATGAGATTTGAACAACGGTGGAACCCACAATGGAGACGTTCTGGCGGTCTGAAACTTTGAACTCTATTCTCACATCCCTGGCATCTCGCACCCCGTTATTCTTCACTATCAAAGTCACTTCGGTGGTCTCACCGGGATGAAGGACTGAGGGCTTAACAGCAGTAATAACAACAGAGGAAAGTGTGGCATTTGTTGGTATCACGAACATGATTAACATGATGACTGATACACACAGCACAATTACTCCCACTACTGCCACTGCCCCTTCTCTCCCACGCGTTGCTCGCTTCATGAGTTAAGTTAACATAATAAAAGTGTGAGTATAAAAACAAAACCTACCCTACCTGCGTGTGGCGGAAGTAGTGTGGAGTGGATAGGAGCAAATTATGTAAATGTAAATTAATACTATGGGAATAGTGGGTACTGACCGGGTATCTGAAGCGCAGGAATCGCAGATGTATAAGTCATGGACTTTGCAAAGGAATTCCATTGTCCTGTTGCTGTACTGATGGTGGTATATCGCAATCTTGAGCCAAGAGGGTGTACCGTATTGTTACAGTTATTACCTTCCCTTACATCTACCTTCATACCCGCTGATACAGTACCAATACCAGCGCCGTAAGTCTGGTTATCTCCCCACATCGCCCCCTTCGCGGTTATCTCATGATGCAACCGCGGGGACTCGCTCGTCTGCATCGAGGTTATAGTATGTGAGTTAACCCGTGTTACATCCTTCAATTGACTGCCTGCAACCGCAATCTCGCAGGATGGTGGTACACAGGCGTGCTGAGACCATATACAAAGACCGCCTGTTCCGGATCCTCCGCCTGTTATACCCGCACTCGCTATAAAAATTCCAGCATCTTCTGTGGAATCCAATCCACCGGTCATTGATTGATTTGCGATGAATCCTACCTTCTTATCTACATGGAGATTCGGTACATTCAGTCCATCAGCGGTAAACTCCTTTGAGAACTCTGTGTAGCCATCAGTCGCAGACGTATGCTCATCATTTGTGAGAGTATTATCACTGAGGTTCTTATTTGTATATGCCCAGTCGAATGATACGCTATCCGTAACCGACCCGGAGCATGTGATATCAGTAGAGGTCTTAATCAGGAATGGGTCTTCTGATGGCGGTATTGCAGACACCGGCTGGGCCAATGACAACATTATAAATAAGATACAAGCCGAAGCCGCCATTACCACGATGTTTCCGCTTTTTCTCATTTTCACGCCATCTCCATCTATTCAATCATTCATAAAGACCCAAATCCCAATTTTGAAGAGTTACCGAGGATTGAAACTGGCAGAATAGTCCACTCGCTCAAACTCACCCACCACTTTAATCTTCTGACTATAACTGGTATGGGCATCGCCCGAGCCAGAAACAACAGTAAACCCTGTACTTACAGTTCCTTCTCCTGTTGATGAGAAGTCATAACTGGCAAGTGACATGGGCGTATTTGTGCTCGTAGTGGAATGAACTACACCGCGTTTCAGGTCGAATTGTGAACCCATAACGCCACAAACCCTTACCGCAGGTGCACATAGCTCGCTATTACCGGTATATGAGTCCCCAATGTATGTGCCTTCGCTGCCAATCAGCCGCGGCGCAGATGTGCTCATGTTCATATTCAGTGGGTTATACCCGATGATGGTATTCACAAAGAACTGACTACCACGAGTGGTTGGCGCAACGCTGAACACATCAAATATTCGTGTGTTGCCATTACCAGCAGATACATTCGCATTGAATGAATGTGTTCGTTCTTCTATTACACTATCTGCGGAATATGAATGCGAATAATCACGATTAATGCTCAACGAGCCAATATGCTGAATATCTGTTACCGCCCACATCCGCTCAGGCTGAGGTACAGCCCAAACACCCTGCTGTGCAAATGCACCCTGTATCATTATTATCATCAACAAAGCCACACAGCCTGCCAGTATCATATCCTTTACTATTTTTTTACTCATTAGTTGTCACCTCACATCTACTCATCTCAAGAAAAAAATAAAATCGGGGGTGTACAAAAGCAAAACACCCCTTTATCTATAAAATATTGCCGCTGTCATTCTCTCCCCGTGGCTCTTAGCTTCTAAAAGGAGAACATTGGATACGTACTGGGTTCGTTAATCGGTGGAATCTGCGCTGTGTGAGTCATTGACTTTATAAACTTCCACGCACCTGTTGCTGTTGACAGCTCACTGTAGGTCAATCTGGATGCGAGTGGATGAGTCCTGTTACAGTTCAAACCTTCCATCGTACTGACTTTCATGCCCGCGGCTATGGTACCCATACCCATGGTCTCATTGCCTCCCTCAACTATTGGACCTTTAGCGTTTATCTCGTGATGCACTTGCGGTGACTTGGTCGTCGCTACTGTGGTTATAGTATGTGAGTTCACCAGTGTCACATCCTTCAATTGACTGCCAGCAGCCACAAACGTATTGGTTGGCGGTATGCAAGCGTTTTGCGCCCATGGACAGAGAGCACCTACGCCTGTACCTCCTGCAGTATCACCCTCTGCGACGTTACTCATACCGACATTCTCAGTTAAGTCCAGCGAGCTGGTCACTGCATTTCCTTTGACGAAACCTACCTTCGCATCTACTTTCAGATTTGGTGTATTCTGCCCATCAGCGGTAACCCCCTTTTTGATTTCAAAATAGCCATCCGTCGCAGACGTATGCGCATCATATTGTATCTGCGCTACGCGTTCATCGTTCTCAAGGGTATCATTGAGCTCCTTAGTTGAATATGTCCAGTCAAATGTTGTCTCCTCATAATATGTTCCCGAGACAGTAACATCGGTGGAGGTCTCAATCAGCGAAGTCTCGTTTGGTGGGGGTACCGGAGGATTCGCAGATGCGATACCAGCGACTGCTATGGTCAGCGCTACTGAAGCCACTGCAACAGCGACTATCAATCTTATTCTATATGTGGTATCCATTTTTCGTCTTTCACCTCCTATTATTTTTTACTTCCTGCCTGTTTCAGGCATAGTAGCAGCTACTTTACCTCATACTGCGTTATTTTGTTTATAATATGGTATATAAAAGCATATATGGTCTTAGGGTAAGAACCTGGGGTAAGGATTACTGGTAACTATGGGATACATGGTGCACGATTAGCATCTGAAGACACTACAGGACTGATTCGGACTGATTCATCATCACTCCAATCGCTCCATCATCTTCTGATAATCACGGAGGAATTCCTTTCCCTTCTCCGTGGTTCGGTATCCATCACCCATGTTCTCTATAAGCTGGCGCTCTTCTAAATATGATAAGTAGTTACTTGCTCTCTTAAAATTGAGATTCGCTTTGTATACTATCTCTGTCTTCTTTGCACCTTCCATCGCCACATTAAGAATATCCACAATTATCTCGAATCCTCCTCTTCGCTTCTTGAATCTATCTTTGAGGCTATCCCTTATACCATCCTTGATATACTCCTCTATCGGCATATCCCCCTGTATCTCCCTCGCCTTATTCTCTCAATTCCGTTTCATTCATCATTCCTATCAATAATTGTATGCTCTAATTATCCTATCCCTTTCTCTTTTCTTCCGCTATT
>JAGGRR010000115.1 GCA_021159465.1 Methanophagales archaeon | reverse complement strand
ATATATAATAACGAAGGGCAGTGCGCTTTTCAATTTTCAAAACTCAGGAGGTGAAGACGCAAAAATGGATACTAAAAATAGAGTAAAAGCGATAACAGGCATCGCTATGGCTACTATTATCATTGGTGCCGTGTTCGCAGTTATGCCACCGGTAATAGTAATGGCAGTAAGCACAGGTGATAATTTCAATCACATCGGCGCAGGTCTCTATGAGACAGTACTGGTGGGGCAGAATGTACAGTTTAATGGGACAGGTGAACCAAATGCTTGGAGTGACCCATCCAAAGTTAAGGTAGAGAAGTTTGATAGGGGACACTGGTATCATTATGCAGGGCCATGGACTAACGGTAAAGTGTACAACATCGATTGGGGCACATGGCTTACTTTAAGAGCGACTGATGGGACTGTTTCAACAAATCTTTCAGTCAAAGAGCTCAAAATGCCATTGAAATTGAAAGTAGGAGATAAAGAGGTAACGTCTATTGCTGCGGGTACTCCGAACTTCTGGGTGGATGTCGGTGGTATAAATCTCTTGCCTGAGGATAGAGTAGACCTTGTTATAATCGGTCCTGACGGACAAATAAAGTATGATTCAGTAAATAACCAGAAATTTACAAACATAACTGTGAGCTATTTGGAACAGACATACGGTAACAAATCGGTAGGACTCAAGACCAGTGGATGGGTGATAGGTGACTATACGTTCCAGGTGAAGACCAAATCTGAATACGCATGTGGACTGGATGTGCGCAGTGTTCAGAAGAGTCTGAAGATAAGGAGATGTGAGATAGCCATAGAAGTATATAAGCCCAGTTGCATAGAGAACGAGACGGTGAAACTGACTGTAAGAGGTGTACCAGGGGACAGTATAACCGTCAGTGGTCCAAGCAGTGATGTGAGATTCATGGATGGTGTCTATGACACACCTGCCAGTGATTCGGGTAAATGGATTGATAGGTATTACAGGTTCAGTGACACTATAGATGAGGATGGAATAAGGCTATATGCGGTAAAATTCACCGATACCGGCTCGTATACAATAAGAGTGGAGGTTCCCAGTGGTGTCTGTAAAGGCGATTATGATACCGCAGATATATCAGTGTGTGAGAAAGCAGTTACTTTTGATGTGCCCGCTACGGTCGTCATCGGACAGAAATTCACGGTAAAGGGGCATGCCAATACGGGACATTTCGTCACCATAGCTGTGGAGGATAAGGTATATAACAAGCTGGATCATCTGGTGATAGATGAGAACGGTGAGTTCAGTCAGGATATAGACACTGCAGCGGATGATTTACCGGAATTTAGAGTACCGGGTTCTGTAACCCTGAAGGCATATATTGATAGACCGAAAGCATACTCCTATCCTGATTCCATCAGGTCAGGTGAGAGTGATGACGGTTCAACTGCAATCTTACTGACGAGAGGTGAGTTAACTGCTGAGGTATCAGCGAAGAATATATC
>JAGGRR010000114.1 GCA_021159465.1 Methanophagales archaeon | reverse complement strand
CTTTTTGCTTTTGTACATGTTGTACATGTACTTGCTTCGCTCACCTCTCTCGCCTCTTTATCATCACGCATACGTCATGCACCACCTTTATGTTATTCTCCTCGCAGAAGCGTATTGCGCGTTTGGATTCGGATCCAGGCTGCATCCATACTCGTTCTATTCCCAGCTCTTTGCATTCCTCGACTGTCTTCTCGGTCACCGCAGGTGGTACTACGGTATCAACCACATCGGGTTTCATGGGCAGTTCACGCAGCGAGTGGTAGCATTTATCACCGAGCACCTCATCAATATTTGGGTTCACCGGATATACCGTATAGCCCGCCTCCTTCAGGTCTTTATATACCTGATGCCCATATTTTGCTGGATTCCGCGATACACCAACGACCGCAAAGACATTCTCTTTCCTTAAAAACTCTGATATCAGGTCGTCCATCACGCTCACGTATTCACTCATTCACGCATATATGTGTATGTGTTCTCCTCTATTCTTATTATTGATGGTAGCTTGGAGAAGATGCCGCACTGACTCCAGATCCGCCATCACCTCCTGCGGTGCTTCACATATCGCTATTGCACGCTCAGGGTCCTTCAGGAGATGCCCGGTAGTGATGCACACTATCTTCTCCCCACTGTCTATCTCGCCTGCGTCGTACAATTTCCGCAGACCTGCAATGGATGCAGCACTCGCAGGTTCCACACCTATACCCTCTGCTCGCGCAAGTAGCAGTTGCGATTCCGTTATCTCTGCATCACTCACCGATTCCGCAAGACCACCCGAGTTCCGTATAGCGAGTAGCGCCTTCGCCGCGTTCACTGGATTTCCTATCCTTATCGCTGATGCAATGGTCTCAGGCTCAGGTTCAGGTATTATCTCCGTTCTTGCTTCCTTAAATGACCTCACTACCGGTTGTGCACCTTCAGCCTGGATACCGGTCATCATCGGCACGGAGCTGGTAATGCCCAGCTTCTCCAGTTCTAAGAAGCCCTTGTAGATCGCACTTATGTTACCTGCGTTCCCAACGGGCAGGATAACGCGATCGGGAATATCCCAATTTAACTGTTCCGCAATCTCAAATGCGATCGTCTTCTGACCCTCCAACCGGTATGGATTCACGGAATTCAACAGGTACAGGTTCTCCTCATCACATAGTTCACGAACAACTCGAAGCGCATCATCGAAATTACCAAGCAGCGAGAGCACCTTCGCACCGTGCATCATCGCCTGTGCCACCTTCCCCAGTGCCACTTTACCCTTTGGGAGCAGTACATAGCATGGAATACCCGCCTTCGCTGCGAATATGGCGAGAGAAGCGGAGGTATTGCCTGTAGATGCGCATGCAACGCCCTTTACATGCAGTTCCATCGCCTTCGTCACGCCAACAGTCATCCCCCGGTCCTTAAAGGAACCGGAAGGGTTCAAACCCTCGTGCTTCACCCATAAGTCCCCGATACCCCTCCCTATTGATTGAGCCAATCTATCACAGCGGTAGAGAGGCGTATCTCCTTCATTTATCGTTATCGGGCTTAGACTCGTTCTCTCCTTAAATGGCAATAACGCTTTATACTTCCATACACCCCTTCCTTTCGCTTTTACTATCCGCTCATTGTCTATGCCGGAATAATCGTATTTGATATCCAGCAGTCCATTGCATTTATCGCATGTATATATTATCTCGTGCGCTGGGAATCTCCTCCCGCATTTTATACATTCAACTCTGTATTCCATCGTAGTTATAGTTACATAATGGGTCCTCAGCCCATATATCTCCATATCGAGCGAAGGCACGAATGCGACATCCACCGCCACATAGTTCCTTGTACACACATGAGCCGCACTTACCCCGTAAAAACTTCGTCTTCTCACGGAATACCTTTAATACGGGATTAGCAGCATCGTTCCATAGTTCACTGAATCGCCTCTCTCTCACGTTCCCGATCTTAAACTCATCCATCTGTGCGAACTGGCAGGGATAGACATTGCCCGAAGGGTCAACGTTCGCTACCCTGTCGCCAGCACTGCATGAGTCACCGGTATATTGAAGCAGCCTCAATGCATTTTCATATTCGGAATTACCCTCCTCCTTCATTTTTTCAAGCAGGTAAATACCATCCTGAGGTGCATCTACCGTAAGAATCTCCATCTGCTCAGGGTCCAGCTCACATGCGCGTTGATAAAGCAGCTTGAAGATTCGGTATGCCTCAAGCGGAGAGAGCTGCCTATCGTATATCTCCTTCCCTCTACCGCTGGGAACGAGCCAGTAAACGCAAAATCGCGGCACCTGCAACTCTTGCGATAGCTCCAGCAATCTATCTATCTCCTCATAGTTATCCCTCGTCAAGGTGACCCTGATACCTGCTTTGAGTCCAATATCCGCGCAGTTGCGTAGCGCCTGCACAGCCTTCTTGAAGCATCCTGGCTGGTTCCTTATTCTGTCGTGCGTCTCTTCAGTTGCGCCGTCCAGCGATATACCCACATACTCGATACCGGATTCTTTAATCCTCGCGGCAACATCATGTGTTATTAATGTGCCGTTGGTGCTCAGAGCGGTCTTCAAACCATGTGCCGTTGCGTGATTGGTGAGTTCCCAGAAATCTCGCCTCATCAATGGCTCACCGCCTGTAAAGAGTAGCAGAGGTATCTTCATCTGTGCAAGGTCTTCTATGAATGCTTTTGCTTCTTCTGTTGAGAGTTCCCGGCTACGGCTATTATTATGCCCTGCTGTCCCTGCACTGATGTAGCAATGCGCACATGCGAGGTTACACATGCCTGTAATGTTCCAGAATACAACAGGTCTGCGCGTCTCAGCGAAAGCCAGTAATCTGCTTGGAACCTGATGAGGTGGCTTTTTCCGGTGTTTTAAGGCATCACTGACCGTGCCTTTACCATGAACGAGCTGTGTTATGCGTATCATCTCTATTTACGTAAATAGATATCTTTCAGGTTAAGTATTTATTTAATAGATCGTTGTATTGTATTGATACAAAAATGAAGAAAGAAGAGCTAATACATTTGCATTTGTTATTGGCTCAATTGAAGAAGTGTTGTGAGGAAAAGGGCATAGACTGTGATTTTGCAAGGTATAACGAGCTGGGTATCACACCCTTCCAGGTGCACAGGAGCAAGGAGGAGCACAAGCAGGCGATTTTTATTCTCGGCTCTGAGCTTGTGTCGCTGGCAGCGAAGAACAATCTACCGCTGTGGAAATAGTTCCGATAAGGTCTACCTTTTCCCTTTTCTGGTGGTTAGTGTGTGTTAGGGATAAGGGATAGCAAAAGGGTTAATCGCTGATATAATTTGTATTAATATCTTTCTGAAGTTATTATTACCCCGAGATAGAGTGGTGAAGAACAGGATGAATATAAGGCAGGACGCATGGCTTCAAGTTAAAAAACAAAAGCCTTTTATAAACATTTGTATCTATCTCTTAAATGCTTTATAAAGTGGGGAGGAATAGCATGATAAAAGCAGATATTGAAGGGGTTGCGAAGAGGAGAGTATAGTGTGGCTGGACCCTATTTTTCCCTGCTGAAATGAAAATGGAAGGTGATGATTAACATGGCAGCAGAAGTGGAATGGGAAGTTACGGTTCCAGAAAAGCGGCTTAAGGATAAGTTGTATTTTGAGAACCTGAAAGCGATGGTTATAGATAGGAACATCTGCAGTCGGTGCTTAACCTGCGCGGCGGTCTGTCCAGGAGGAATAACCGTTGTGGATGATCGTGTGGATTTCCCTGACTATGAGACAAGATGCATGGATTGTGGCGCCTGTGTACGCGTATGCCCGCGATTTGTTTATGAACCTAAGAGTGGTCTGGGCTCATATATCAGATTCATCGCTGGGCGCTCAAAACGATTCACGGGACAGGATGGTGCAATGGTGAGCGAGCTTATGGTATCAGCAATGGAGATGGGAGTGATAGACCGTGGTCTGTTTGTTACCAGGGATGAAAATTGGGCAACTGAGATATTCCATGTGAGAGAATCCGGGCAACTCAGCATTCCTACTCTCGGTGGCACGAAGTACACATTCGCGGATGTGCTTCCGGAGTTGAAGAGAGCAGTAATGTTCACGAAGAGCGGTGTTGGCATTGTAGGAACGCCCTGTATCGTCTCAGGGGTCAGGAAATTGCAGCACGAGTTCCCCCTATTCCGTGATAGGGTGAAACTTCTCGTCGGCTTGTTCTGCACTGAGAACTTCCATTACAGTGATATCACGAGATATCTAAAGGATAAGGGCGTGGACTTCACAAAGCTCGTCAAGACAGATATAACAAAAGGGAAGTTCATTGCCACGATGACCGATGGAGAAGTGAAATTCAAGGTGAAGGAACTTGAAGGGATTCTCCCGAGTGGCTGCAATGTCTGCACGGATTTCACCGCGGTGGAGAGTGATGCGAGTGTAGGCAGTGTGGGCAGTGCAAAGGGATTCTCTACGGTGGTTGTGCGAGAGGAGAATGCGGATAAGATCATAGACTACATCAGGGAGAAGGGTTATGCAGATTTTGGCGAAGCAGACCCGGCACAATTGGATTTCCTCATCAATCATAAGAAGGCGAGAGCGAAGAATATACCCCAGGAGTAACCTATTTAACTTCTTTGAAAAAAGATTTAATTGATTATCAGGATGATAATAGGTACCCGGGGTAGCAAATTAGCGCGCTTACAGACCGAAAAAGTCTGTGGACTATTGAGAGAGCTGGGCATTGAGTATAAGATCAAGATAGTGAGGAGTTCCGGCGATGTTATGCTGAACAGGTCGTTATACGAAATGCCAGACAAGGGCGTATTTGTAAAAGAACTCGATGTGATGCTGTTAGAGGGAAAAATAGACATTGCTGTTCATTCCATGAAGGATATACCACTCGAAAGGGATGAGAGATTGGAGACTGCGGCGGTATTGCCACGTGATTCACCTTTTGATGCCCTCGTCTCGGATTATAATCTGAGTGATATGCCCGAGGGTGCGGTAATAGGGACATCGAGCGTGAGGAGGAGATTCCAGATGCAGAACTATATGGAAGAGCGAGGCATAAAGATAAGGATAAAGGATATAAGGGGCAATGTTGATACGCGGCTCAGGAAGCTCGCGAGTGGTGATTATACCGGTGTGCTACTCGCGGAAGCGGGACTTGAACGGCTGCAATCCAGGGTGAATTACGAGCGATTGGACCGGGACCCATTTGTACCTTCGCCCAATCAAGGCATCATCGCTGTCGTAGCGAGGAAGGATAGTAAGGAGAGTGAGCTCCTGCACCAAATTGAGGATGTCAGCACGCGAATCGAGGCAGATGTGGAGAATGAGGTATTAAAAGTGATTGGTGGTGGCTGTGCGCTTCCTGTGGGTGTGCATGCTTCCTGTGTCAATTCATCCGTTGGATTATCTATATACATAGGCTACTCGAGTAGGAGCTACATCTTAAAGAAGACTGCTCTTCCCAATGAGGGCTATTTAGAAGCTGCACGTAAGTTCGCTATTGAGAGTATAGATGAAGGGCTAAAGGAACAGGAACAGTGGTAAAATGGTGCAACATGATGGTGATACCGATGCCGATGCCAATACCAATACCAATACCTACACCACAAAAGACCCGCAAACGATTCTGACTTCTATCTTCAATCACCGTTCCTTCAGGTCGAAGCAGAAGGCGATAATTGAGAATGTATTAGCTAACAGGGATACGCTGGCTATTCTACCTACCGGTGCTGGTAAGTCACTCTGTTTTCAGATACCTGCATTGATGTTTGAGGGCTTGACCATAGTTGTGAGTCCATTAATCGCATTGATGAAAGACCAGGTGGACGGGCTGAGGAAGAAAGGTATTCATGAGGTGGCGTATCTCAATTCAGCGCTACAAGAAGCAGCAAAGGAACGAATATACGCATTATTGAAACGTTCACGGCTGAAGATACTGTATGTCGCGCCGGAGACGTTTGTGGATAACAAATTGATGAGTATATTCAGGCAGTGCAATATCAGCCTGATAGCAATAGATGAAGTCCACTGCATTTCTGTCTGGGGTCATAACTTCAGACCTGATTATTTACGCCTGGGGCGTGTGATAAAAGCGTTGCACAACCCTCCTGTGCTTGGACTGACTGCGACAGCCACGGAGAAGGTGCAGGAGGACATCCAGAAGCAGTTGGGCATCAGGTGTGATGTGTTCAAGGACAGTTTTGACCGCAAGAATCTCCTCTTCTCTGTTATCCGGCTGGAAAGTGAGAATAAGAAGCGAGAGCTTCTGATAAAGTTTCTGGAACAACTTGAGGGTTCCGCGATCATTTATGTCAATTTTACACGCACGGCAGAGGATCTGGCTAAATTCCTGACCAGGAATGGCTTGAATGCGAGATATTATCATGGACAGATAGAAGATAAGGAGGAGAGAGGGAACATTCAAAACGAGTTCATAAGTGGTAAAACGCGAATAGCTGTTGCCACAAATGCATTTGGAATGGGCATTGATAAAGAGGATATACGTGCAATCATCCATTATAACCTCCCAAAATCTATTGAGAACTATTATCAGGAGGTGGGACGCGCAGGACGTGATGGAAAGGAGGCATATTGCATCCTGCTTTATTCAAAATTGGATGAAATTCGGCTACGGAAGTTGATTCAGTACAGTACACCATCAATGAAACAGATCAGAGCGGTCATGGGGCTACTGGAGCGTGGGATTGGGAACGTGCTGTATGTAAATGAGAAGCGGATAGCAAGGGAGCTGAAATTGAATGAAGTACTGATGCGAATAATTCTGTATCAACTGGAGCGAATGAATGCGATAAAGACATATTTCAGGGTCTTTCGGCATGCTGCTGTGACTGTAAGGATGGCAGAATCACCGCAGGTACAGGCGTATACGCCGGAAGTGGGTAAGATACTGGATGATGCATATTTCAAAACGAATATATGGCTGAACCTGGAAATTCTCAGTGGTTCTACCGGTATATCTGTATCGAGATTGAACAATATTTTGCGAGATATGAGGAATGCAGGGTTAATAGAACTTGTGGAGCGTGATTTCTGTACCCCTGTAAGGGTTTATCCAGCAATAAAGAAGATAGATATGTTAGAACTCCAGGAGACCTTCTGGCGATTGGAAGAGAGCGGCTTGAAGAAGATAGAGAAGGTGGTGGAATACGTGAATAGCGTAGAATGCAAGAGGAAGTTCATCCTGAACTATTTTGGCGAGGCTCATGATGGACGATGCAATGCCTGTAGCATCTGTAATCCGCAGTTAAGGGAGTTAGAATCATTTCAGGATGCGAACCTGTCTTTGTCATGATTGACGAACATGAGAGAAGCTATGATAAGACAGAAAAACTCTCTATTGCTCTTTAAACTAACTGAAATTGGGCAATGAGGAATGCATACTTCAGGCATATAAAAACGATCACACGAGGAATGGCTGTTTATAAGAAATATCCCTCTAAAAGAGAGGAAGGATGAGTGAATTCTAATTGAGCGAGCTTATTCTATCAATAGCAGTCCAAAGAGAGTTATCTTCTGATAAGGCGATATGAATACCTCTGCTTCATAACCAACCTTCCTCACTGTTGCGAATACGTCTATCCCACAAGCCTCCATCGAAGGTCTTACCCGATCCTGATGCCGGCAGAATCGCTTCGGTGCCAGGTCAAGGGCTTTTTCCTCTTCGGGTATGCATGGGTCACAGTAAGAGCAGGGTAGTGCATCCATTGCAAATGCCTTATAATAGCCGGACAGAAAAGCATGTCGCTCCATTTCGTACATCGTATCGCTTACCATCTTGATTGCATCCCACAGGAAATGGTGAAGATGCCGTGGTGGCACATCCATGTTCGGTTTCACATCCTCAAATCGTACTATCAAGGCTTTTTCATAGCCTTTGATCAGCTTTCGTGTATCTTCCGGCGCTGGTGTATATGGCGGACAGCTCAGATGCTTTGCATAACCCCGACACCCATAGCGGCATTTCCACCTCACCCAGTCAGCTACCTCAATCTCATTTGCGGGTATAAGCCTGAAATCATCATGTATCACGCGCAATTCCTCTATTAAGATATTCAAATCCTTCCTCATCATTATCTCTCATATCTTTCACACCATGTACAGTTCCACCTCTTTCAGTTCTTCCTCAAATTCCGCTTCATTCGTAATGATAAAATCACTCAGGTTAGAGAGGCTATATGTATCTCGCAGCATCATCGCCATTGATTGCGACTGCCTCTTAGCACGCTCTTCTTCCACTAACTGCGTGATGATAAAGAGTATAGCGCCCTCTAAAGGCACCATCTTGCTATCTGACCCTGTACGTATCAAACATAAATTTGACATCTCCACAACTGAGACATCCCCAAGTATACTCTTCGGTGTATCGTCTTCTTCTATCTCTACCACTATCTCTATCTTCCCGCCCTTCATCCCCACAAGGTCGACCATACCGAGTGCAAACTTTTCCCTGTTGTATTCACGAAACATCCGCACACCATCCGTGCTATTCACTGAATATCCATGACTCATCAGGATCTCTTTACATCGGTCCTTCATCACTTCGTGCCATTCACGCATACCCCTATCCATACCCATACCCACTCTTCACCTCCTTAACCTTAACCTTTGACCCTTAATTCTCTTAATATCATATCTACTTTTGAATCATAATCAGTTATATACCTTGAGGCTTCACATGCGAGCTCCAGTCTCGTATTGTATGAGAGGTGTCCATTATGGAGGAATTCATCAGCAATCTGCTGGTATCTCGCTGGATTGACAATCACCGCGGTCTTTTCAAAGTTCTTTATCGCTGACCGAATCAGAGCCACACCACCGATATCCATGCTTGCGAGCACCTTGAGGGGTATGAGATTGACAACAACAAAACCGATATCCCCTGTTGCGATTCCAGCATGAATAGCTGGATGTAGCGTCTTTATCCTACCACCAAGCATCTCTGGCACACCCGTGAATTCCGAGACACGCTTCACAGGTACACCATGCTTCAATATCGCATTTGCGGTGCCATCCGTTGCGATTAAGTCTACCCCAAGCTCTTTCAGCCTTTCCGCTAACACCACTATCCTATCCTTATTGAAGACACTTAATAAAGCTCTCATTATATCATTCCACTTCCAACCCCACCTACCTACTTCTACCCTCCTCTACCTCATATTATAAGATAAAAGATAAATAATGACTTCTCTTTTTAAATCCTTTCTTAGAAGCGATAAGAAATAAGCAATGAGCAATATGACAGGAATAAAAGATAGGACTTTGCTCTCTCTGACTGTTTTGCATGCCCTGATGCATATTATGGCTACTACTCTACCTGCACTATCGCCACTGGTGAAGGAAGAGTTCCAGCTTAATAACACCTATGTTGGAACGCTCTCCTTCGCTTTTGCTGTGGCAACAGGAGCGGGCAGTATCCTATCGGGGTTCTTATCTGATAGATATGATTCATTACGATTGGTGAGCTATGGTTTCTTTGGTACCACAATCTTTGCCACGCTGCTGTTCCTGGCACGTGATTTCTTAGCTCTTTGTTCAGTGTTCATCTGTATGGGGCTCTCGCTCAGCCTGTATCACCCCTCTGCACTCTCTTATATCTCCAGCACAATCCAGTTGAGACGCGGACGTGCATTTGGACTGCATGAAGTGGGAGGTAGCATAGGGATTGCTATAGCGCCCTTAACGGCAGGTATTATAAGCCTTTATCTCAACTGGCGGTTCACGTATCTATTCTGGGTATTTCCAATGCTATTCTTCACTCTTCTATTACTGCGGGTTATAAACGATGACCATAGCCCTCACCACCAACCGATAAAATTCTTCACTATGCGGATTTTGAGACAAGATGCAGTAGTGCTGATGCGGATATACATGATAGAGGGTTTGTTTGGCTTTATAATCGGTGGTGCATTGACGTTCATCCCGATATTTTTAAATGAGTATAAAGGTGTAGGAGCTCAGTTCGCAGTGATTCTGGCATGTGTATTCACAAGTGGAGGTGCGATAGGTAAATTTCTCGGCGGGCATTTCTCAGACATCATAGGTGAACGACGAGTAATGGCAGCAGGGTTCTTCATCATCGCACCAATGTTCTTCGTGGCGCCTCTGCTGCCTCTATTTTGGTGCATCCTGACACTTGCACTTGCGGGTATGATATTTCCAACCGTGCTTCCAGCTATACTAACAACGATAAGTAAGGTGGTAGAACCTTCAGAGAGAGGAATGGCGTTTGGACTGCTGATGTTCGCGGGATTCGGCTTTGGATCCACTTCAAGGATAATTCTCGGTGTGGTGAGCGATACCTTCGGCATCTCTACGGTCTTCTATCCCATTGTAATCGCTGCTCTGGCTGGTGGATTTCTAAATATTTGGAAAGTATAGTGGAAGGAGGCGGGGCAAAAATCAGTAAACTTTATATATTACATAACTCGTGGTTCTTTATAGGGCATGAAAAAGGGGAGGCGGAATAAAGATAAGCTAAAGCCAAAGTCAAAGCTAAAGGGCTGTAAACCTCTGGGTACTGTGCTGCATGTACTCAATAATATTATGGTTGTGAGAGCGAGAGGAAAGAAATTGCGAGCCGTTGGTGGGCTACTTAACTCTGTGGTCATGAATGGGTGTAATAGGGAGATAGGCAGGGTATATGATATTTTTGGACCGGTAGACCATCCATATATTACAGTTAAAGTCTTCACAGGCGTGAATCTGGCTGATTTGCAGAATAAGAAAGTTTTTGTGCTCGTCTGAGGTGTGAGGTGTGAGGTGTGAAGGATGGTGGAGAATGGAGGAGATGGGACACCTGATAAGGAACATTTACAGAGATTGAGTGAATTACAGCGCAGGAGGCGTTTAAGCGCCTCAGTGCGAAGGCAAAGGCTGGTGGCGCAGGCGGAGATAGAACGGCTATCCTCCTCTCTTGCAATACCTGAGTATGTGAGGGAAGATAGTATCAAGATATATCGAGATGCGTGGGAGAAGGACCTGATTCATGGACGTTCGATTGAGAAGATACTGGCAGCATCCATGTATATGGCATGCCGGAAGCACAATGTACCACGAACGCTCGATGAGATAGAGAATGTAACGAGGGTGGGGAGGAAGGATATAATAAAGACATGTAAGTTATTGGCGAATCGGCTAGGAATGAAGCTTGCTCCCGCTTCACCACTGGAATATGTGAGCAGATTCTGTGCGAAATTGAATTTGAAGAAACATGTGGAGGAGCGCGCTCGAGAGATAATAAATGAGGCTCTGAAACAAGATATAACAAGTGGCAGAGGTCCAACGGGCATTGCAGCATCTGCGATTTACATCGCTGCGATCCTGTGTGGCGAGCGTAAGACGCAGAAGGACGTTGCTGAAGCTACTGGTGTGACAGAAGTGACATTGAGAGCGAGATATAAGGAGATAGCCAGGAAATTGGGTATAAAAATAGAGTAAATAATAAGAATGAGGTTATATATAATAATATTTACCCTTCTGTTTCTGTTCCCGGTCCTTCGCCGAGCCTATCTTGTTTATCCGTGGTCTAAGTGAGAGCTCATCACGCCTGAAGGTCACACCCAGCTCCTTCAAGAAGATATTCATACCCTCCCGCATTTCGAAACAGCCTTTTACCTCGCCCCGCACTCCCGGTTCACCTTCAAATACCATTAATCTATCGCTCAATAAATCTATCAGGTAGATGTCATGGTCCACAATCAACATTGAAACATCCCTCTGTTCTGCATACCGTCTTATGGTCTTTATCAAATGCACCTTCTGTTCCACATCCAGATGCGCTGAGGGCTCATCCAGTATATACAGCGATGCCTGATGACAGAGACAGGCAGCTACTGCTACTACTTGCAATTCACCACCACTGAGGTCTTTCACTCGCTTATTCTCCAGCTCTGGCACTCCCAATGGCTTTAATACCTCTATAACATCTGATTCACTTATATCCAGACTCTGGAATAACTCGCGCACACTTAGGTCTCCCTTTTCCTTTAGCCCTATGTATTGCGGCTTATATGATATCTTTATATCAAGTTCAATCCTGCCTTTCGTAGGCTCTATCTCACCTGCCAATACTTTAACAAACGTGCTCTTACCTATCGCGTTCCGTCCAACCACACCGAGAACCTCTCCCGATTCTATACCTGCTGCTTTCGCTTTCAGCACGAAGCCGTCATAACTCTTCTCAAACTCGCTATACTCGATGGATACGCGCCTCTCTTCTTCCTGTTTCTCTCTTGGCGGATGTGCCGTGAATTCTATTGGCTTATCCCTTATCCGCACGTTCTCCGCATGAAGGAATCCACTTAGATACTCATTTATACCCCTGCCTGTGCTTTTGGGCATTGTCACAACACCATATTCCGCTGGTTTACCATAGATGAGATGGATATAATCTGCGAGCATGTCCAGAATGGCGAGGTCATGTTCCACAACAACCACCGCACGGTCGTTCAAAACCTCTTTTATCACTCTTGCCACCCGTACACGTTGATAGATATCCAGATAGGGTGTGATCTCATCGAAGAAGTAGAAATCCGCATCCCTTATCATGCATGCAATAACCGCAACCCTCTGCAGTTCACCGCCACTGAGCTCCTTTATATCATTCTCCAGCGCCGCATTGAGTTCAAGAGCATCCACAAGCTCGGCTGCCATCCCCCTCTCATCCGTGCCCTCCAGCAACTCCCGGACATTACCCCTGAAATAATCGGGAATGGCATTCACGTATTGCGGTTTATAGGATATTTTGAGCCCACCTTTGGCAAGCCGTATGAAGTAATTCTGCAATTCTGAGCCTGCATATCGCTTTATTATCGCATCCCATGTGGCAGTTTTGGCACCGAGATTGGGAACTATCAGCCCAGACAGTATCTTTATCGCAGTACTCTTACCTGTACCGTTCTCGCCCAGCAGCCCGGTTACTTTACCTGGCTTCGGTATCGGGAGTCCATAGAGTACAAATCCGTTTTCGCCATATCTGTGCGTCTCTTCTCCAGTAAGCCTATCAGGCAAGCCTATTATAGAAATAGCCTCAAATGGACACTTCTTTATGCAGATGCCACAACCTTCGCATAACTCCTCCGATATTACCGGTTTGCCATCCTCGCCTATAACTATCGTCTCTGCCCCTGTACGAACCATCGGGCAATATTTTATGCATTCATACTGGCATTTCCGCGGTTGGCACCTATCTCGCTTCAGTATCGCTATTCGCATCTCTACTCTACCCTACCCTACTTTACCCTTCCGGTCACGCACCCACAAGCATCTTCGCCTTCTTTATCGCATCAATCGCATCCATACCGTACGCATCAGCACCTATCTTGTTTGCAAACTCTTCCGTCACTGCACCGCCACCTACCATTATCTTCACCTGGATACGCTCTTGTTTGAGATATTCTATTACCTCACGCATATATTCCCTCGTTGTGGTCAGTAATGCGGACATACCTAGAATATCAGCTCCTGTCTCCCTGATTGCTTCTGCAAATTGTTCTTTACTCACATCCGTTCCCAGGTCTATAATCTCAAAACCCTCGGAGGTGAGCATTATACTGACTATCTCCTTGCCTATATCGTGTACATCACCTTTCACCGTGCCTATGACCACCTTACCTATTCTCTCCCTATTCGCTTCCTCTCCATGCTCAGCCTGCTCAGCCTGTAACAGTGGCTTCAGCATCGCCAGCGCCTTCTTTGCATTCCAGCCCGATACCATCAGTTCGGCATCAAAATATATCTCCTTATACCCTCGCCCTATCTCCCTGAGACCACTCGTCAGCTCTTCTATTAGCATATACGGACTTGTTCCATTCTCCAATCTTTCGGTACAGAATACCTCTATCTTCTTCTTTCGCACGTCGAGCAATGCATCTACCACATTCATAAAATTATCAATTACAATCTCAATCTCAGTCCTCAGTCAGGAATGATGCCCTCACCTTTAAATATCTTCTTCGCCTCTTCCAGACTCAGATCGGCGGGCGGGATTATGATGTCCGAGGGTACAATCGTGGAAGGATGCAAAGGACTCGCTTCCCTCTTCACCAGCTCAATCATTTCGTGTAGCAAATCATGAAACCGCTGCTCATTAGCCCTCGCCACCTCCTCCACTATCTGGTTATCCAGTTCATTCAGGCGCTCCAGGATTGCTTCATCCACTTCAAATTGCCCTTCTCCCATTACACGAACGACAATCATCTCTTTCCCACCTCCTGTTTGAGCTTCTCCAGTTCCAGTTCCACATCGCCGCTCTGCTTCAGCTCCGATAGCTCACGCTCTATATCGTCCTTGCTTCCAGTCAGGTCGCTAAGTGCACCTGTATCCGCCAATTCATCAAGTGCCGCGGCACGTGCTTTCATATTCTCGGTCTTGGATTCCGCACGCTGGATTGCCAGTCCCACATCACTCATCTCTTCTGAGATACCGCCAACTGCTTCGTTAATCTTAACCTGTGCTTCTGCAGCCGAATATTGCGCCTTTATCACCTCCTTCTTCGTCCTGAACGCCTCCACCTTCGCTGATAATCGCTTCTCCGCAGCCGATAGTTTATCCTGCTCCGCCTGTAATTCGATGATCTGTTGATTCAACCCCTCTATTTCCTGCTCCAGCTGCTTCTTGCGCTGTAACGCAAGCTTTGCCAGGTCCTCTCGATTCAGTTCCAGTGCTTCCCGCGCCTGGCTCTCCAGCTTATTCATACTCTGCTCTAATTTCACTTTCTGCAATTCCAGTCTCTTCTTCGAGGTCGCTACTTCAGCAACGCCTCTCTTTACCTTCTGCAATGCTTCCAGTTGCTTCTGATATGAATAATCAAGCGTCTCTCGCGGGTCTTCGAATTTGTCCAGCACCTTATTCACCTTTGCTTTTACTATCACACCCATGCGATCTAATAGTCCCATTTCTATCTCACTCTCATTCTCTCTTTCACTCTCACTCTAAAGATAAAAGATGCAGTGGAAGAATAAAAAAAGTGAGAAGGAATATTTCTCAAATCTCCTTCTCGTATATTTCAACCTTCTTTGGTAATATTCCCGGTCGTTTGTCGGTCATAAGGTAACAATAGCTGAGTACATGTACGTAATATTCCAGGTACCCTTTTATGAAGTTGCTTAACCCCTCACTCCTCCGCCCCAGTATCAATATTACAAACCACTGGATAACTATGCATATCTCTGCTATGAGCCCATATATGCTTAATACTACCGCTATACATAATGCATAAACGAATCGAATAAAAAGTTCCACTCGTCTTGCATCATGTTCGTAAACAAACAACTGTTTCAATGCCGGTTTTTCTTCTGCCATTATTATCACCTCCACTTTTAAAATATGTGATTATGGCTATATAAGGTAAGGGGTTATCGTCTTTTTCAGTAGTGCCGAAACTATGGGGTGCCGGGCGCATATCGCCTCTTTAAACACGTGAGGGGCTGTCCAACAATTACTTGAATTACATAAGAATTGCCTTTGCCCATATAAAAAAGTGATAAGATTG
>JAGGRR010000113.1 GCA_021159465.1 Methanophagales archaeon | reverse complement strand
GGGATAAGACAGGGGCTTTTAGAGGCAATTGAGTTGGGCCTAAAATTGAGGTTTGGGACAAAGGGACTTAGGCTATATCCCCAAATAACCAAAATAGATAATATGGACAAATTAAGGTCTATAAAAGAATCTATTGAAATTGCTAAAGAAGTAAAGGAAATAGAAGAGTTATTGCCAAAACCAGACAAACCAGACAAACCGTAAAACGTAAATCGTTAGAAGTAAAGTGTTAAAAAAACACCTCACATTTCACGCCTCACGCCTCACACCTTACGCCGATAGACCAAATCCCAGATTAATGAACAAATTCAAAATCAAAACTTGACCCTCATGATAGAAAAATAATAAAATTACAATTACCTTTGAGAAGAAGAGGTAATTATGAATGAACGAATTGTTATAGACCCAGAAATATGTGGAGGTGAACCTTGTATAAGGGGTACAAGGATTCCTGTACACATTATTCTTAGTCATTTAGCAGCCGGAGAGAATTATGAAGAGATACTAAAGAATTTTCCCAAAATCACCCGTGAGGATATTTTAGCTTGTCTTGAATATGCCTCCTATCTTGCTACAGAAAAAGTTGTGGCTTTATGAAATTTATAGTTGATGAAAATGTAAGCTTTAGTGTTGTAAGGAAATTAAGGGCGCTAGGATATAACGTTATTGCAATAGCTGAAGAATATGCCTCTATAAAGGACCAAAGTATTTATGAAATGGCTATTAAGGAAAAGGCAATTCTTATAACCAGAGACTATCACTTTACAAATTCTCTTCGATATCCACCAGAAAAGACAGAAGGAATTGTCTATATAAGACATGGAAATTTAAAGTCCAACGAAGAAGTAGACATTGTCTTTAAATTTTTAAAGACTTGTAACCTTACTGAAATAAAAGGTTCATTTGTTACATTATATAAGAAAAGCCTAAAAATTAGGCCCCCACGCACCAGGTAAACTAGATGAACAAAATCAACCAGATCAACGAAATAGACCAAACAGACCAGA
>JAGGRR010000112.1 GCA_021159465.1 Methanophagales archaeon | reverse complement strand
TAAGTCCATCTTTAAGGTCTTTAGATAGTGGTACAAGTTTAAGTATAAAACTTTTTAAAATATGCTGACACATTTTATCATTGGCGGCAATAGGGGCTATGTATCATCGTGGTCCTCTTCTTCAGGAAGAAAGAGTGATAGAGGGAATGAGTTGGACCAGAAATTCTTTTGAAAATGGAGGATTGGGGTGCCATAGGAGGGGGTTATATGGAAATAAAGGAAATTTTGTCGGAATTGGAATACAACAGGGGGTATTTCCCCTATGAAGCAGTCCAGGCGGCAATAACACAGAAGGAAAAGATAATACCCGAACTCCTGAAGATTTTAGAAAACGTTGAAAAGAACATACACCAAATAAAAGAGCAACCAAATTATATGGCGCATATATATGCAATGTTTCTACTTGCTCAATTCAGGGAAAAACGTGCATATCCTCTTATAGTTGACATTTTTTCTCATCCTGGCGATACCTCTGATAAGATCGGTGGAGACTTTATGTGTGAAGATTTACCACGGGTTCTTGCATCTGTATGCCATGGCGATACAACACTAATAAAGCAGCTCATAGAAAATAGAAATGCAGACGAGTATGTAAGAGACGCAGGCTTAAAAGCACTTTTGGTATTGGTAACCAATGGTGAAGCGACTCGTGAGGAAGTCATAGATTATTATAGGAGTCTTTTTAGAGGAAAACTTGAAAAGAAGCATTCAATGGTCTGGAATAGTCTCGCATCATGTAGTTCGCATTTATGTGCTAAGGAGCTTTATGAGGATATAAAAAAGGCTTATGAAGACAATTTAGTTGATCCATTTTTCATTGGATTGGAGGATGTGGATACATATCAGTCAATGGGGTGGGAAGAAAATTTAAAGAGTCTTAAAGAGGATCGTCACTATCAACTCATTGACGATACTATAGGCTGTATGGAGTGGTGGGCTTGTTTCCGACATAGAAAGAAAAAGAAAGCAAAGCCTGAGCCTTTAAAATCGTTAAGTACAAGTGCAAGTGCAAAAACAAAAACAAAAGTACAATCAAAAAAACGTAAAAAGAAAGTAAGAAAGAAGAGATAGTCTTAGCTTCGTCGCTTTCGCAATTCGCAACTGGATAACAAGTGGATATGTGGCTCGCTCACACTCAATTATGGTAAAGATTTCAGGCGAGCTAAAAATAAGTAAAATCATTATAAAAAACGTGATCGAGTCAAGTATAGTTCTTTTTACCTGAGTTTCAGACTTTATATACTCGATCCCCAGCACATCCATAATTTGCCTTTGTACTTTCCATTCGGGAAAAAATAGTCAAGTGCCGTGCACAGGTTCTCGGCATTCAACTTCTCAGCCTTGCCATAAATATTGCCTGAACGCCAACATCCATGCACCGCCCTTAAAAACATGCCGATTTATTATCTGCTGGAGGTCAAGGACTTCACAAACTTTATAAAGTGCGGTAACGTTTCCATAATCCAGGACTTCTGGAACTTTTGCCGCTTTTATTATCAATTTATATGTACGAAAAGCTAATCAAATACCTCTGTTTACTATAAATAGTGGGAAGCACAAAGTTTTTTATAGAAAGTCCATGATTATTTACATTTATTAGTTACATTTGATTACTCTGAAACTCAGGTAATTAATTGCTATGTGTAAGTGAGAGTGAAGTGGCAAAGGGAGAAGAGGGAATTGAGATGAGCGGGACTATAAAACTTGAATTTGCGGTATTTTAGGAGGTGATAGCTTGAAATTGAAACTCTTCCTTATTTTTGTGCTCGCCCCCCTTGTGTTAGCTGTGGGTCTTGCAGACGGTAGTAGTGTAGACCTGAGTTTTTCAAGTCCTGAACCACAAATTATTGACGGAGTAAATCATCTTTATCTGAAAGTATCCGTTGAAGGATTCGATACAGTTATGTCACCCGGTGATCCAATGCTACCTGTAAAGCGTTATTGTGTACTTTTACCGCCAAATGTGGATGAGGGGAGCATCAGATTGGTTATCTCTTCTGACGATTTCTATGAAATAAATGTTTCAAAACCTATAGAGCCAGCCCCTCCAATGGCTACCGAATCTGGTCTGGTTGTTGAGTGGGAGGAGGGAAAGGAAATAGTCAATGGGAAGAATATGAATATTTACGGATCGGATGGGTATCATCCAGAGAATGTCGTTGAAGCAGAGAGATTATCCCAGATGAGACAGTATAGGTTCGTTGAGCTCTATTTCTATCCCATTCAATACAACCCCATTAATGGAACTCTAAAGATACACAGAGAAGTTAGTTTCAGAATTCTATACAATGTTAATGTTCCAGAGATGTCTTCAAATTCAGAGTTTGTATATGTATCTGACCCGGTGATGCGAGACGATGCGGCGAAAATGTTTATAAATTGGAATGATGCGAAAAAATGGTACGAAGCCGGGGCATTGGTCTCTCAGGCGGTAAAGTATGATTACATAATAGTGACGACAAAATACATTGTACATAACAGCAACAAACTCGATGATTTCGTTAATTATCTCCATGGTAAGGAGTTTAGTGTTAAAGTCGTTACAGAAGATGACTACGGAAACGATAAAGGACAGCAAAGAGCGATAAACATAAGAAATTGGCTCAAGGAGCATTATATCAATTATGGAATAAAATACGTTCTCTTGATAGGTAATCCCGATCCTGATGACCCAAGTACATTGGACACTTATGGAAGCATCCCAATGATGATGTGCTGGCCACGGCATGGTTCAAAAGAGGATGAAGAAGCACCGACTGACTATTTCTATGCTGACTTGACGGGAGATTGGGATAGTGACGGTGACGGATTCTTTGGAGAGTATGGAGAGGACAACGTTGATTTTGCGCCGGAGGTTTACGTCGGCAGGATCCCGGTTTATAACAACGATGTAGACACTCTTGACAGTATCTTGACCAAGATCATGAACTATAGAGATAGATATTCCGGTGAGGACTGGAGGTACAGAATTCTCATGCCGGTTGCCATTACCAACTATAGAAATGAAGATAACAGTAAGTGTGAGAGGACCGATGGGTTGGATCTTCCAACATATGTTATTGAGAACATTCTACCCTCGCCGTGGAACCATTTTGTTCTATATGAGAGGGCGGGACTGGATCCTGTGCCTGTGTATGCACCTTATTACAACAAGTCTCTCACAAAGTACAACGTTATAAACGAGTGGTCAAAGGGCTATGGAGCAGTCTTTTGGCGTGCTCACGGGAACAAGGATGGAGCTTACAGGAAAGTTTGGATTAATGATGATGGAGATGGCATTCCAGAAAGTGATGAGATGAGTTTGCCCTTCTTCTTTACATCACAAGACACAGATTCGCTGAATGATTCAAGACCTGCCTTCACGTATCAGTGCTCCTGTCTCAACGGTTACCCGGAATATTCGAGCAACCTTGGATACTCATTACTCAAGCGGGGTGCCGTGGCAACAGTGTCAGCATCAAGGAGTAGCTGGTACACTACTGGCTACTGGCAACCCAATGGAGATGCAGATAATGTGGAAATTGGGTACCGTTACTTTGGGAACCTTATAAGGGGCAGAATGAATGCGGGTGACGCACTCTATAAAGCTAAGAACAGTCTCCTCAGCAGGGATGCAAAGCGGTGGATGAACAAGTTTGACTTCAATCTATACGGTGATCCGAGCTCGTCTATTTACAAAACCTCAGCCATTTACGTTCCTGATGATTACGCAAAGATTCAATGGGCAGTTGATAACGCAAGCGATGGAGGTACAATAATTGTGAGAGATGGAACTTACTATGAGAATATTATCGTGAACAAACAACTGACGATAAAATCAGAGAACGGCTATGCGAATTGCATCATTAATGGCACAGGTTCCAATGTATTTGTGCTGAATGCAGACGGAATAAGGATAGAGGGATTCACAATCACTGGGGGCTGGAATGGCATATACCTTTTGGGTTCAGACAAAAACAGGATAAGAAACAACAAATTCATAAACGACGGTCTCTTCGTCCATTATTCATACGGGAATATTGTGGAAGATAATACAGTAAACGGAAAACCGCTTGTTTATCTTGAGGATGAAGCGGATGAACTCGTTCATAATGCCGGGCAGGTAATACTCGTTGGATGCACAAACATCACGGTCATGAATTCTGAACTCACAAATACAGATGTCGGAATTGAATTACTTGAGAGTGATAACTGCTTAATATCAGATAGCAACATCAGTTCAAACAACTGGGATGGCATAT
>JAGGRR010000111.1 GCA_021159465.1 Methanophagales archaeon | reverse complement strand
AGGAAATATTGGAAAAATTGTTCTCGCCAGAGTGGTTTCTTGAGGCAAAGCAGAAGAAACACCCGGCATACCTTCGATGGACTTTGTGCAAGAAAATTATAGAACAAAGAGGGAGAATCCAGTTTCCAGAACAAAAAGAAAGACTTCATGAGATTGGGCGAATTATACTTGATTCATATATCCTCGTGGCACTAACAGAAGGGAATCTTCAGCAACTAAAACTTGGGTCTCTTGATTTGTATGGAGACGAGGCGGTTCAGAGAAAGATACGTTCAAGAATTACTAATCCAGAACAATTTGAGGACTTGATGGTAGAACTTTACGTTGGTGCATGGCATAAGACGAAAAGTTATACTATTGATCCAATAGAAAAAGAAGGTTATCCAGATTTAAAAGTAGAAATTCCTAATATAAATATCCCTGTTTTTATCGAATGTAAGCATCTATGGACTGGTTCTAAGAATAACTTACAGGATGCGATTAAGAAAGCAAATAAGCAAATAAAGAGAGCGGCAAAAGAGATAGAGCTCCCTTCTTATGGCGCTGTAATTCTTGATGTTTCGGTACCTGTTGCTGCAGACCAAGTAGAGAATGATAACTTATCTGATAAACTCCTGAGAATAGTTGATGCTGTGCAATCTGCTCTTAGTGGAGAGAAAAACCGATCTGTGGGAGCAGCGATAATCGTTTGGGATGACTATATGCTAATGGGAAAACCTCCAGATAGCACGCTGGTTGCATTCAGACGCAGATACAAGCGTATTTCGCGTAGAAATCCCAATTTGCCCGTACCGGAAAATCTGCCTTTATTTGAAGGTTACACAATTCCCTATTGGTTACACTGGACACCAAGAAAACTCTCAATAAAAGAGTACGTATTTTCAGAGCTTTTTAAAAAAGAATGCCAAGACAAATTTAAAATTAGTCAAACGGAAGTGCTTAAAGTAATCCAAAAGAGTGATAAAACGGAGTCAGTGATATTCAATGGGCAAAAAGAACTGATATTCTTTTTGCGCTTCATCCCCTCAGAGCAAGATTTTTATATGCTTGTTTGTGCAGAAAGGGGACTTCAAAGTTTGGGAATATATTGGGCTTTCAAAATATTTGCTGATTTGTGTAAGGAGATTCACCTTCTTTCACCTATTCAACTTCTTGCAAGGTTTGCGGATGCTTATGGGTTGCCGATCACCATAGAAAGTTTAACATCTAAGTTCATTTTTGCTCATAGGATTGAAGTCAGTTCTTCTGATCCAACTCGTCTCATTAGTATTTATAATCCGGAAAATTATTCGCTTATGAATTGTTTATTGTTAAAAGTTTCTCAAAAGGATAGAACCTCATTTATTGCCGATTGTGCTCTTATGTTTTGTATAGATACAACTCGTTACATAAATTGGATAGGCTGTCAAAACTACAGATAACAGAGCGTATCTGGCTTCGTGCCTTTGGCACTCCGCCCAAATCCAGCCTTGCGGCTGGGCTTCAGATACGCTCGAAACGTTATATATGACATTCCGCCCCTTCGCATCATAACATTTTAACCCCCTCCACCAACTATTCACAAAAGATCATCCTATCACTCTCCAATCTACCAAAAGTGAAGCTATGACGATGCTGAAAGTCGTGATACTCGCAATGTGCTTTGAAAGAGATATAACCTTCAACCTTCGTAACAAGCGAATTAAAGGCTAAAGCATCGTTAAAGAAGTTTACAGCCGATTAGTTTGTGGATATGGTGTTGATAACCGTAAACGCCGTTTGTGGAAAGCGAAAGAGCGGAAAAACGATAATAATTGGAGATAAACTTGTTTTAGCCATAGAATACCACTCTTTAAAGCCGTTGGCTTTTAGATTTACTCTGTCCTCTGTGACAAAAATCACTTCTCCTGGTGTCGTTTTGATTGGCATTGCCATTTCTTTGGGTTTCATAGATAAAAGAAGCCTACAAAGGCTTGCTGAAT
>JAGGRR010000110.1 GCA_021159465.1 Methanophagales archaeon | reverse complement strand
TAGGGGCTTCTGGTATTCAGATCTATTCGCCCGGCGGGATGTTCTGGTCGAAGAAGGCACTGATACTGAGGAACGCACCCTATACAATCGAGAACCCGCACGTGGGACAGATAGAAACGAGGCTGAACTTCGGAGATCACGCGAGTATGAATAAAGGTGCACGCGGGTTTGAGCGAGGCTTGCCAAAGGTTGCAGCCCGACTCCAAGATGCACTCTCCGGTTACAGAGCGGCTAACAGGATGGCGCCAGAAGAATACCCGTCCAGACAGAGAGGATACCATACGATGGATGACCTTAGGTCGATGCTGGAGCGGAAGAAAGCTATGGCTGCTGCTGCGCCGCCCGCTTATGCAGGAAGGTTCTAAGAGGTGGTGAGGAAAGATGGCAATAACGATGACGAGAGCCCTGGCAGCCGCCGCTTATGGTGGCTTGGATGCCGGGCTGGAAATGTGGGATGAGAAGAAAGGGAAGACAGAACCGTTCAAGCGGATGCAGGATTATGGCAGGATAGGTGGCGTTGTCGCCGGGTTCGCACTCGACTGGATGCGAAACCCGCTCGGTGAGCCACTGTTCTACGCATCGCTGCCACTGGTGGAAAAGACGATTAGGGACTTGGCGACGAAGGGAGGTGGCACTACCGCGGCACTGAGGCGGGTATCCTCGCCGGGGCTACAAGTGAAGCGAGTGAGCTTGAAGCCCAGTTCTTCCGAGGTTAGTGTAAGTGCAGAGTCGCCCGCTGGGGAAAGCACCGTTGAGCGCCTATAAACGGTCACACAGTGATGCGGGAAAGCCATACATAGCGTTTAATACTTTTTTGACTTCGGACAGTGGGTAGAGGAATCTGCCGGTTGGCGTCCTCACCGCCTTTATTTTCCCTTTTTTTGTCCATAACCATAGTGTTTTACGTGATATTCCCAACATAGGTGCTGCTATTCTTGGTGGCAGTAATTCGTCTTTCGTATATGCTTTTGAGTTCATCTCTCCTCCTCCCCCTCATGGGGATGATGATTCTCCTCGTAACATTTTAGACATTAGTAACAAAAACTTTATATATTATAAATTTTTACTGCAAATCGGTGATGTGAAAAAATGGGATTAGTATTGGAACACTTGAGGAGTAAAGTGAGGTCATACCCGGAGAAGACAGTGACTTTAAAGAACGCAGTCGTCACGCCAGGACAGGACGAAGTGAGTGTTGATGTGGAAGCGATATCGGAAGAGGAAGTGAAAAGGTTGGTAACGAAGCTTGACGTACTCGCGAATGTGAGGCAGAATGAATCCATCGCCGCGATGGTGGTTAACGCGTGGGACGCTATACTGACCGCTGTCCGGTGGGTAAAGGCAAACACTGCCCAAGAGTTTAAGGGGATAAAAGCAGTTGGTAAGCAGTTGGATATAGTGTGGCTTAGACCGGAGGACGTGGGGGGTTCGATACTGAACTCCGCATCAGCTTCCAACAAATACTTATACGGTGGCGCCAGCGCAGTGTATACATGGTTGCACACATTTACGGCTGGAACTAAGGACGATATGATACCGGAGCAGAAGATGAAGGAAGAGGCAGCATGTGTGCACATGGGGATGATAGACACTATAACAGAACCCTCGCCAGTGAACAGAATAACATTCAAAGTCTCCGGACAGACCACGCCGGCGCAGTCGCTTTCTTTCACGCATACTGATGGCAGTGCACTGCCTTTCCAAGAGTTTGAACTTCCGGTAGTGGTCGGACCGAAGCAGACACAAGAGATATATGTTGACCCATACATATCGAAGGACGGCAGACCCGAACTACTGACATTCCTGATAGCTATGGCGGAAGACTTGACAATATAAGGGGTGATTGAAAATGGTATTGGCAATGGAAGTTGAGACGAGCCCGACATTGGATGCTAATGGTGCTTTCACAGTATCATTCGGTGACTTCGAGAAGGTGAAGAATTCAATCGCAACGACGCAAGAACCGCTCGGTGCCGTTGGTGATGGCAAACTGTTCTGCTTCAAAACGGCTAATTCCGGTAATACGGTGACGGTGACAATACTGAAAGTGGACTTGGAGCAGGCAACGGATGCGGATAGAGACTGGGAAGTTGCGACAACCAGTGACCTGAGCGATAAGACAGTTGTAGTGATAGCGGACTGCGAATAAGGGGGATAATACCCTCCAAGAGAGACGAGAGATAAGGAGGATAAAAAATGATAACACAATTACAGCCTTTATTTAAGGGTGTGGGAATACAGGTCAGACCGGAGGACTTGTTCCTCACGAAGGGTTCATGGCTTCGGTTCAGTGATAGATTCGACGAGGAGTGGTGCAGCGGTAAAGTATTTGAGGTCGCACAAGAGCCTATCATAGTGCCATATCAAATATCGTATATTTTGCCCGGCGATGACTATAAGGATGTAGACCTTTCGAACGCCACCAGTGGTGTGAAGCTGTATCCAGAGAAGCAATATGTGCTCTACCAGATAGCGGTGGGATTCAAAATCGGGGATTATCTTGTCCATATCTACATACCGGGCACGAAATACGTGTATGAACTCGGCGATACGGATATGTATCCCGACATAACGGACGCATCGAAGAAGTATCTCGGTGCGAAGACGTATAAAGACAGCCCGGCTGATGCGCCACTCTTATTCCTATACGCTATTAAAGACATGGCTGCGTTCACTTTCAGGTTCTATGTCCTTGAAGGCGTGGATTACGAGAAGTGCACGGCAGTATTCCAGATAAATAAGTGCCAGCTGACGGAGATAGAGAAGCCTACGGAAGAGCAAATTGAGAAGGCGCTACTGATACGGCACTATGATGAACTTGTGGGTTTCTAAGGAGGTGAAAAAATATGGCTACTAAAAAGATAACGGCTAACACGACCGCACAAACAATAGCCAGTGCGGAGAAGCATAACAAGTGCAAAATCACTGCTATAACTGTGGATAATCAGCATACCGCAGCGATAAAACTGACATTACAGGACATCTTCACGCCTGACGCTTCACATGGCGTGAGTTCACCCACTGAGAAGACGATAACGAGATGGGTGAGGACAATAGGAAATGGCACTTCATATAGCGCGGACCAGAACGAACTCGCAGATTTGGTCTGCTTAGGCACGGTGAAAATGGTGGCAAGCGCTACGAGCACGGACTGTATAATCGTGGTGAATTACCACTGGGAATAACCAAATGCCTGTCGTTTTCCGTCCCGCAGACGTTCTGGAACTGAACAAATACGGAATCTTCACAAAGTGGCGCCTGCCCGGCGTGGAGATACCCGCATCCGAAGCGGTATCTATCACGGCGGAGCAGACAAACACGTGGCGAGACCCTTTCCAGGGTGCAGACCCGTATTATGACCTCGAATTCCCGATAAGGCAGTGGCGAGGTATAGATAAGTGGGGGATAATCATTGAGCGGTTCAACTGGGGACGGACATCCAGACCGGACAAGGTGTATTATGAGATATGGAACTACGGGAAACTGGTGATGCCGCAGGAGCAAGAGGGGTTTCACTGCTGTGGTGTAATAGGCGAATCGGATGTGGACAATAGGAGTACGCATCCTACCGCAGCCGAAAAATTGAAATTGAAGTTGTGGAACTGTTCGGATCCCGCAGAGGACGTGTATATCGAGTTCACAATGTGGTACTATGTATTCCCGTTAGAACATTTGGATGAAGTGATGGCAATGTCATACCAGAGCATGTTCGGTATGCTTCATGAGGACTTGAACGAGATATTAAGAGAGGTGCGGGAAGAAACAAAAGTGTTTCCGATACCGCCACCTCGTTTCGAGAGGCGATAAATTATGACCGCGATACGCAATTTTGACTTGCCGGACGGGATAAGCGATAAAATAACGGGCACGACGAGCGATAGCTATGAGGACGCACTGAGCTGGACATGCTACGGGTTGGCGGGCAAGACAATATCAATAAAGAACACGCATTCATCAAACGCACTGAAATACAAGATTTTGACATATATATACCCTGGAGGCACGAGCTTCACAGAAGTGGGTGAGACTTCTTTGAGTGCGGGCAGCTCGGCAAAGCATACTATTGGCTATCCATGTGCACGAGTGATAGTGCAGGTGAAATCGGGCACGGCGGGGAATGCCGCAACATATCAGATAGAATACACGGGTAATAGATTCGC
>JAGGRR010000109.1 GCA_021159465.1 Methanophagales archaeon | reverse complement strand
TTTCTCAGTCATCTCAGCAATTCTCTCCCAAGAATAATTTTCGACCCTCTTCCTTCCATTTTCTCCCATCCTTTCTCTTATATCTTTATTCCTTAATAAATAGATTATTGCGTCGGCCAACGCTTCTGAATCCCTCGGTGGAACTAACAACCCATTTTCACCATCTTTAACAACATCTGGAATACCACCAATCTTAGATGCTACTATTGGAACGTTACAAGCCATTGCCTCCAAATTCACAATGCCAAAGATTTCATACAGCGAAGGGAGTACAAGAACATCGGCTGATTTATAATATAACACCTTTTCAGATTTATGCACAAATCCTGTAAATTTCACACGTTCCGAGATCTTCAATTTCTCTGCAAGATTATTTAGTTCATTACGCATAACACCATCACCTACAATAACTAACTTAGTATCATAAACATTTTTTAATATCCAGGGCATAGCTTTTATCAAGATGTCAGGTCCCTTACGTGGTTCTAAGTTTCCCACATATAGAAGTATTTTTTCGGAAGGTAAGAAGGCTAATTTTTCTCTGCATTCTTCTTTTGAATATGGAATATCAAAATCTTCAATATTTATACCATTCGGGATTACAACCACCTTATTTTTGTATTTTTTTATGAGCTCCGATTCATTGATGTAATTTTTAGAAGGAGAAATAACAACATCTGCATATGACAAAACTTTAGCTATCAATTTAGTGTAAAAGTAATAAGCTGATTTGATTGCAATACCTTTATAGGATCCCATATCAAAATGAGTAGTGGCTATAAGAGGCTTATTCTTTCTCTTCGCATACAAAAAACCCCCAATATCGCCCATAGGAACTGATATATGAACATGAACGAGATCAGTAGAATATTTCACTGGATTTTTAAGCAAACCAAATGAAAATCTTCCACTTGCAACTTTGAAATTAGTTCCATATCGGTATACAGCTATACCATTATATTTTTCGATTTCGTCTTTAGAACTGGCTGAAGTTGTAAATATTGATATTTTGTGTCCTTTTTGAGCCAAAACATTGGCTAAATTTTCTACCACTGTTTCAGCACCACCAATGGGATATCCTTTACCAGAAGGTTTATTTTTGTATGGAAAGTGTGTTGTAAAGTAGCTTATTTTCATTCTAAAACCTCCTGATTAATCAATTTGTCGTACAATTTCTCAACTTCGCGAGCCATTTTTGTCCACTCATAATTCTCAACATGCTTATTCCCATCTTTCATTACTTTCGCTCGTAATGATTCATCTTTCAACAGCATTTTCACCTTCAGGGCTAAATCTTCACAATTTGTAGGCTCGAATAGCAATCCACCAATCCCTTTACTGGTTACTTCTCTTATAGGGGGGATGTCTGATGCCACATACGGAATGCCTGCTGCCATTGCTTCAATCACAACCATTCCAAACCCTTCTACAATACTTGGTAAAGCAAACACATCTGATGCTTTTAGTTGTCGTATTACATCATCATGATTCTCGATGAAACCCAAAAACTCTACATTTGCTCGTAAATTCAGCTTATTCACGAGTTTCTTTAAATTAACTTCTTCTGGACCTGTTCCTATAATCTTAAGTTTAATGTTAGAAATATCTTTTTGTATAATACTGACTGCTTTGATGAGATCATCTATTTTTTTGTACTTCACTAATCGTGAAATCGTGCATATTGTGGGCTCTTCAAATTTTTCAACTTTTATGTTCCGATATTTCTCAAGGTCAACACCATTGTGTATTGTTATGATGTTATCTGACATAAACCCAAAAGCTCTAAGAGTTTCTTGTGTGTAATTACTATTGGCAATTATCGTGTTCCATTTCTTTGAACGTGTGTATCTTTCTAAGATTTCTCCAAAAATGCCTGTGATACCAATATTTTTTATCCACTTACCTATCCAAACATCATGATATGTTATGACTTTTGGTATAGCTAAATACTCCCCGACTTTCCACGCAACAGGATAACTTAAAAAATTTGTACCCTCAATGATGTCAAAATCTTGTTTTTTTCCGATTTTTATTGCATCTTTTATAAATGTAAATCTTTCTATAAATGAACCAGCTTGAGTATATTTTCTACTTTTCCCAACTCTAAATACTTTTATCCCAAGAATCTCATCGTTTACTTTTCTCCCATCTTCTCTGGAGGTTATTACCGTGACTTCGTTGTTCTTTACAAGAATTTTTGCTATGTGAAAAGCTCGTGCTTCAGCACCGCCCCTAATTTCAAGATTTTTACTTTTTGGAAAATATTCTGAAATAATTCCGATCTTCATTTAATCCTCCATCCCTCAATTAGTAGAATGCCCATCAACCACAATTACATCAAACGTTTTCCTTGTTTGATTAAACACAGCCTCAAGGCATTGCTCGATCTCTTCTTCCCCGTTTTTTACAGGAATGATGATTGATATTTTTTCATTCATTCCACTCCACCATCCTCTTGACCCCTTCTTCAAAAGGGGTTACATCAATACCAAATTCATCCCACCATGCATAATTCGGAAACACCTCTTTGGCAGTAAGAGAATCAACCTGATCAGGTGTGAACTGGATTTTTCCAGTCAATCGTTGATAGCACATCATGAGAAATTTGAATAGACAGATAGGAAGAAAGACCCTGAACCTAAAACCACTTAGCTGATTCAAAACCATTTTTACCATGTCTCTAAAGTAAATTACATCTCTTCCATTTATGCTGTAAATCTCGTTTTTCGGGAAGTTTTTCATGATTGAAATAAGGAGATAACAGATATCATCGACATAAATTGGCTGCCTGGGCCATTTTCCATGACCCGGGATAGGGAAAAGAGGGATTTTCTTTGCAAAATCGATCAGAAATCCTATATTTTTGTCATCAGTTGGACCATATATAATGGATGGTCGTAATATACAATATTCTAGTCCGCTTCTTTTAACTAACTCCTCTCCTTCAAATTTTGTTTGTGCATAATAATCTTTTCTGACAGAAAGTACTGCAGCAGAGCTGAAATGAATGATTCTTTTCATACCAGCATTTTTAGCTGCTTCAAGCACGTTTCTTGTGGCTAATACATTATTCCTGTAAAACAATTCGGGATTGGGAGACGAAATCTGAGCTGCAAGGTTAATAACCACCTCTTTTCCATTAAATTCATCATACCAATCCTGTTTTTCAGTCAAATCTGCATGTAATGCTTTCAGACCGTATTTCTTCACATAATCCAGATTCTTTTCGTTCTTATCCAGAACCGTTATCTTTTTCATATCGTAATTTTCGGAAGCAAGTACCCTTACCAAATTCCTGCCTACAAAGCCTGCGCCGCCCGGTATGATTATGTTCATAGCATCATCTCCCTATCTCTTCCACCAGTCGTTAATACTCAATACCGTAACCTCGT
>JAGGRR010000108.1 GCA_021159465.1 Methanophagales archaeon | reverse complement strand
GTCGCAGGCGAGCGTGACCTGATAATAGGCGGCTATTACGGCAGGTAGATCAAAGCCTGATAAATACGACAAAAAGTTGTGAAAGGTTGTGGGGAGTTGTTTCCCCATTTCTTTATTTTTATCTTTCTATTATAAACTGTATCATAAACTTACTATTATGGATTTTATAATTTTTCAAGAAATAGTATGTTTCTTAAATATTTTTAAATAAAAAAATAGAATATATGATGGAAAAATGAATAAGGAAGTAATAAAACAGGAAGTATTGGATTCATTAGCGAGGATAGGAAAGCGATGGGATTTGGAAGAATCGGCGATACGTGTTTGGGGCTGTATGCTCTTGAAATCATGCCCCGTAAAGCAACGCGAGATAGAGGAAGGCACAGGGTACAGTAGTGGACTGGTTAGAATAAGCTTACAAAATTTGAGAAAGGCAAATTTGATTAAGCTGACCAACGTGGGGGGTGAAACTCATTATTCCGTTAATACATCTCTAACTGACGGCTTTGGTAAGTTCATGAAGCGTTTTCTCGATGAGATAATAAAACCAATGATTGAGCTACTATCGAAGAAAGCCATGAAGATGGAGAATGCAAAAGTGAAAGAGAACTTCCACGTACTCATAAATGAACTCAATAAATTGAGTCTTGCCGTTCTTATCCTTTTTCGAATAATAGAGGAGATAAACTCCATGCATAATCATAGCATGATAAGTGTGGATATGAGGGTTGTGGAAGATGCAATAGAAGAGGCGATAGAAAAGATTTTGGCACAGGAGTACTAAAGTAAAGTCATTCTTCCAATAAATTGCAAAGATAGGTGCCGAATTTTTTTTTATTTCTTTCTGGAAGTTCTTTGAAGAGGAAATGCATGACGTGTTTGAGATAAAGTTTGGGAGTAGCTGAAATGACGGAAGTTGTATCTCTCAGGAACTTCGACCTTATTCCCTCTTCATATTCAATTTGACTATCATTGTGCTCATGGCGCTGAGAGTTTTCTAAGGGAGATTGATGCAATATTTGAGAGCTTAAAAAAGATTATGATTATTTTCCCTTGTTTGTTCCTTCAAATGCAGGCTTCTACTCTCCCATCTCCCGGGTTTCTTTTGCCAATCTCTTGACGAAATCCTCTACCCTTCCATACCACTTCCCAAACTCCTCTCCGTAATTTGCTGGATAATTATGATTGTAGAAATAATCAATGTGTAACGTGTTAATTAACTCCTCGAATTCGGCTCTATAAAGCTGAGCAATCTCTTCTTTATGCTGCCCTACCCCGCATTCTCGGTTGCCAGATAACTCATCGCTGCAATCCTCGCTGCGTGGAATAAACTATTAAAAGCAGTTCTTATTCTCCTATCCTTGTCATCTGCGTCTTCAGCCACTTTTGCCGTTTCCATGTCCTCCTTTGCACCTCTAATATATCTTTATCATACCCGAGCAATCTCTTGCATATTCCCTCTTTATGAGTATGCGTAATTAAAGCCATGAAGAATAAATAAATCTGTAAATCAATAAAAAATATAAAAATATGGGGAGGAATCCCCATAAAACCTTTTTGTCCTATTTACCAAACTTTGATCTACCTGCCGTAATAGCCGCCTATTATCAGGTCACGCTCGCCTGCGAC
>JAGGRR010000107.1 GCA_021159465.1 Methanophagales archaeon | reverse complement strand
CTGCGCCGTTGTTCCGCACCTCCACCCTTATACTGCAGGATTCGCCAACTTCCGCCCGCGAAGGTGCATCTATCTTCACTAATTCAATATCTGGCGGCTGTGGGTAGACCGTCACTTCGGTTGATTTGCGATTGTTCGTCAGGTCGGCTTCATTCACGCCCTTATTCGCATTCACTTCCGCCTGCAACGTGTAATTCCGCGGTTGTGACACCACAGGCGGCGTCCACCAGAATTCTACTGTCTTTACCTCATCTTTCTTTAGCGAATCCACCTCTTTATCATCTATTTCCCCCTCACCGTATTGCAAACTCAGAGAGAAAGTGCCATTTGCATCTCCTTCGCCTATGTTCTTAATTGTCACATTTATCGGTGTGGGCACACCAGCATATATCTTCCTGCCATGGTCATGGTCTTCCAGCGTTTCTATACTTTCAACAACGAGGTCGGGCAGGTGCTCAGGACCGTAAGCGAAGACCCTGCCTCCTCCGCTGGTGTAGACTCTGCCGTTCGCAATCGCAACCGTTGAACCGCCGTATTCGGTGTGCCATATCTCCTTACCCGTCAGGGCACCAAGACACCACAGCCCCTGATATTCAAATGACATACTCCCACCCACAGGCTCGCCTACAAATACTTTCCTATCTATGGATACGACCGGCGAGTTCGTCCAGTAGCCGATATAATGTAGTAATCCTTTTTTGTCTACTTTAGTATGCACATCCCATTTCAGGTTACCGTTTGTAGCATCGAGACAGGCGACAAAAGTATCCTTAAGGGTTCTACCACCACCGCCTGCTACATAGACATACCCGTCATCGAAAGGAGCATAAGCGGGCGTTGAATCGCTCGGGCGTTCACCCGTTTTCCAGCGATGGTCCCACACACGTTCGCCATTCATCGCATCCACCGCATACACGCCGGAAGTGGCAGCACTCGAGCCGTAAGTGGTGATATAGACGTTTCCACCGACGACTGTTGGCGAGCAGAAAACACTCGCAGGGTAGCTTCGTTTCCAATTGCGCTTGCCTGTCGCCTCGTTAACACAATATAGCTTGCCACTGTTAAAGCCCATATTCCCGCCACCGACGTATATATTGCCGTATCCCGCTCCAGGCGTTGACATTGCATATGCTTCATCCACACGGAACGCCCAGTCATATCCTCCACCCCTATCCCAATCTTCAACGGCGATTGGTCTTCCAGTATCATCCTGTAACCGGAATAGGTAATTCCCACCTTTATTGACCTTAGCCAGCGAGACGATATCCTCACCCGTGAATTTGTGTTCAGAACCCACTTTGTAGTACGTACGATTATTATATGTATTGAAGAACACGGTGTCGTAAGCTGCGAGAGCACCTCCATTCACTGCGTTCACCGTCTCTTTCGTTCCTCCTGGATAATAATAGACGTTTGCATCTCCAGATGCTGCGTCTATCTCGTGAAGTGCAACCGCACCGACTGAATACGGATTAGCAACCATAGAATCCTGATGCTGAACCCAAACAGTAATAGTGCCTCTCATCGGTACGTATATCTTACCGTTGTAGTATGCCGGTGTTGCCCATGACATTTCGCCCCACTCACCTCTTGGATTCGATTTCCATTCAGTATTACCGGTATCTTCATCAAGACATGTTACCCAGCCCTTCCTGCCGTCGGTGCAGAGCACGTATATCTTTCCGTTCGCGATAATGAGCGAAGAAGAGGGAACAGCTCCTATATTAGGGCTTGTCCATAGCAAATCGGGCGCGTTGGGGGTCGTAGACAGTGCGAATCCTGCATTCGCGTGGAATCCCTTCCATGATTTCTCTGTTCCTCTGTTTGAGATTGTGAACAGATTGGACTTTGCTTCGCCATAAGCGTCTTCCGCATACGCTTCTATTTTTATGCTGTAATCGTAGCCGTCCGCAACAGTTTTCGTGTCCCATGCGAATACGCCGTCGTTTTCCGTATTCTGAGCGATGACAACCCATTTTTTGCCTCTGTTCGGGCTATACCAGATGTCTATGCTGACTGGCTTTCTGAACGATGCGTTCCATCTTATCTCTTTCGTGCCTTTCCAGGTTTCGCCACCTCCTGGCGCAATTATCTCCACTGGTATTCGCTCATACACCCGCACTTTCCGCGTCATGTTGTTGTTCGTCTCATTCGCTTCGTAAAGGTCGTCGTCAGGGTCAACAAGCACCGTCAGGTTGCACTTGCCCACACGCTCTGGCTTCCATGTGAAACTCACCGATGTGTTACCGTAGAACGATATATTCTTCTTGCCTATTACTTCGCTCTCGCTCTCATTCAGCGTGCAATTCTCGTCAGTATCCGGGCAATGACCTCCACTTACGAGCAGTGTGACATTGAAATCGTCCCCCGCCCCACTTATGTTCACCCTTACACGGTTGGATTCGTTGTAGAACAGATGTGGTGGCGTATTCGCTGCAACAGGAATCAGGTCAGGCAGCACCACCTCTTTCTGTATGGTCACATTATTGTTCTGTTCGTCTCGTTCCGAGACTTCGTTACCGGAATCAACAAAAACACGGAGTTCATACCTACCCGTTCGATTGGGTTTCCAGTGCAGTGTCGTGTTCAGCTTCTCTTCCGCACTTTCTGCGATCAATCTCTGCGTGTCCACGAGTGTGCCGTTCACGAACAGCGAGACATTAAATGCCGGGGCTATTCCGCCGGCATCCACAAATATGGGATTCGTAGCATTTGAATACAGCACTGGCACTTCCACTCTCTCCAGACTTACAAACAAATCAGGAAGACCTGCCCACACCATAACCGATTTAAAGTTGTTTCCCTCATCCGATTCTTCCACCTCATCATCACAATCAACCTTAACAGAGAGCGTATGCAATCCTTCTTCTCTCGGCTTCCATGAGAAGTTGAGTTCCGCTTCCCCCGAGATTCCGCTCACTCGCTTCTTATCAATGAGCTTATCATCTTCGAAAAAGGCAACATTGAACGCCTCATCCGTTGTTCCCCTGATATAAACATCAACGATATTTGTCATATTCACTAAGTTCGTCCTCGCTTTAATCTTATATGGCTTCAAATCCGGCTTCTTCACATCAACAAACATAGTTAGTGCGTTGTTCGTCTCGTCACTCTCGCTAATCTCGTTGAAATAGTCGCAGTAAACGGTGAGATTGTGCCTTCCCGGTTCTTCAGGACGCCATGTGAACGACACTTCTGTTCCGCCTTTTGACCACACCGAATATGTTCGCTTCGTCACAACAGGATTGCCATCCACGAGTAGCGAGACATTGAATACACCGCCGTTGTTACGTATTATACTGGTGACCGTGCAGTTCGTATGCACGTATGCACGAGCAGGTGGGTCCAAACGAACAGGCTTCAAATCCACCTGCGGACGCTCACGCAATACCTGAAACGCTACCGGATACGGCTGTCCATAGACTGCTGTTATCCTGGCTGCCTGCTCCATCGCATTCAAATCCTCCTTTAACAGGTAAACACGAAGATATTCACCAAATTCGGCATCATCCGCAATCCTTAACAGGTATTCCTTACTGTGGTCTTTATCCAGTATGGTCCAGCTTGTATTCGATTCGCTGACTGAAACAGTGACATTGGGCGAGAGCTCATACTCGCCATGCTCGTATTTCATGAACACCATGCGTAAATTCTCCGGCACTGTTCCGTTGCTCAATTCTTCTTTGTATGCAGTGGCATACAGCACAGGAAATAAGAACTCTTCATATTCTTTCTGCTGCTGCTTCTTCTTCAAATATTCCACTGCTCCCGCCGGGGGTTCGCGACCCCCTGCAACAAACGCCTGCACGACATTAGCAGTTGCAATTACTGAAGAATCGTTCTCAAAGCGAGGGAAACTGCCATCAGCATTTTGAACGCCTTTAAGGTAGTTCAAACCGCTCTTTATCGCTTTTGATATCGCATCTGAATTATTACCGGATGCAATGAGTGCCTGTATCACGATTGCGGTGTCACTCGCCCTGCCATTGGATACATAAGTGAAGTTCCATGAGCTATCTTCATTCTGCCTCTTCAAAAGGTCGTTGGTGACCGCATCTACCATCTCCCGCTCGTATTCGCCTGTGCCTGTGGACGCAAGTGCGAGCAGTGTGAGTGCATCCTCCCATGCCACATCTTCAACTTCTTCAGTTCCCATATTCTCGCCGTTATAATACTTCTTAATCATACCTTCACAGTTTATTCCACCGAAATCCATCGGGTTCTCGCCGGATGCGATAATTCCGAGTGTCCACGCAGACCATTCGCCTGCATTACGGAGCGAAATCGTGGTGCCATACCTGAAGCAGTCCCTTAACCAATCCCGCATTCTCTCCTCGAACCAGCCCGGCGTGGTCTTCCATTCTTTACTCCATGAATTATAATGTCGTGTTTCACCTGCATGATGCGGGTCTTTGCCCTGCGAATATACAGCCATCACGCAGAACGGCGGAGAGAGCTTATCCGTTGATGGTCTCACTTCTGCGGACACACCGCCTAATTCAAACGGAGGCTCATAAACCTTTACCTTAGCAGTGAGCTCGTTGTTCGTTTCGTTTATGTCCGTTATCTCAGTTGTGACATTCGCTTTTAACCGGTATTCGCCCGTTTCTTCCGGCGTCCAGCGGAAAGGCAAGTAGGTGCGAAGTACCTTCTCGTTTAAGAACCCGTCCATCTGAATGCTTTTATTCGCTATTTCATGCCATTCTCCATCTTCTTTACTTGCATAATACAGCGTCACATTGAACCGTCTCGGCATGATATCCTTCGTCACTCGCTTCAGCATCACATACACTGTATTGTTCCAGCCGGCGTAAATCCTGTTCGGAATGGTGAAGCTCTCCACACTCGCATCCATATCCACGCCATAAGGCTCAATCAATGGATAATGGTCCACCACAGGGTTTCCATAAGCAGGGTCTGGACTCGCATACCACTCATCCAGAATGCCATCGCCCTCTATATCATTCTTCCCGTAGCATCTTGCCCATGTATCTGCCCAATAGTTACAAATACCAGAAGCACTAGATTCCCTTCCTCCCCCTGTCCAAACTAAGCTTGTGAAGCATATATCGTCCTCGACACAAACACGCTCAGGTACCTCATCCGGTCCCGTATTAAGCCATGCCCGATATACGCAGTATCTACCCCAGTAGTTATAGTCCCATCTGTTTCTCTTCCCGGCATCAGAGGCGGTGCTCGCCTTGCTGGTACTATTCTGTGCGCTAAGAGGATAGTTCCACCACTGTGTGTGGTAGAGATTGTTGTGCAATATCTGATTATCATCTCCCTCGACCCTTAGCCCCTCGAAAATCCTGCATATCGTGTTCTCAAAGATTGTGTTGTTATTTGAATTTTTGGAGATATAGAGAGCAGGATTATTTGTGAGCGGCCCCGACCTATCAAACATAGAAAATAAACAATTTATGCCCTCTTCAGGTTCGAATAATGTAAAATCACCACCAGTGGAATATATGAGAGAATCCGAGATGCAGCAGTGAGACGAGTTCAGGAGTTTTATCATGGTCTGACCAGTTGAGTATATCTTACAGTTATCTATCGTTACGTTCGTGGAGTTTACGATGTGAATCACCCGGCAGACTCTATCCATATTTAGCCTCCCAGGAGAAACATGGATTGTTAAGTCGTTGATTAAAATTTCACTTGAGTTTTCAATGGTAACGCTTCCGTTTATATCGGTCCCCCACCCGTCACCTATAATCGAGATGTTCTGCTTGTTGATGACACGGAATCCGCTATACTTCCCCTCGTGCACATAGATCACGGTATCGGGCGCAGCATCCTCCACCGCCTCTCTTACCGTGGGGAAATCACGGGGCACATCTATCACAGTGCCTTTAATGACCTCTCGCTCATCGGTCATGTTGTTGTTCGTCTCATCAATCTCGTTGCACCTGTTCTTCGGGTCAGTGGCAACGAGGATATCATGCCATCCCGGCTCTCTTGCGAGCCATTTGAGTGTGAGCGTTGCATTGCCATGAGCGGGTACGAAAACACTGCCAGAGTCTTCAGTGCACCATGATTCTTCGCCTTCCACTCCTTTCACTCGCACTTTCAACGCCACTTCCGTCTCATTGCTCTCAAGTCCGTGATTCTCAATCGTGATTTTCACAGGTATCTGCCTGCCGAAATACAAAGTGGGCGGCATAGCCATCGCAACCGGTATAAAATCAGGCTTCGGTATCAACAGCAGATTCGGGTCGCTAAGGTCTATTCCCGGAGGTGCCCAGCCGAATATTTGACCATCTTTAAGAACAAGCGATGCGTTCGCTACGCCTATGAATTTCCATGTGCCGTTATCATCGTCATAGAACCACAATCGTGGATTATCAATGTCAGCAACGCCGGTAATGTTGCCTGTGTCGTTGTCGGTATATACGAGAATGTCCTGCTCTTTCCATTTGCCGATGAGCGTGCAGCCCTTCCATGTCGCATTGAAGAGCGTGGAATTCTTGATAACTTTGAATTTTATGTAGTATGGTTCGCCACAACCTGAGTATAATAGCATACCAACATCCATTGGAACAAACACCTCTCGCTCCATTTCCGCTTCATTATTGCTCTCATTCTCTTCTACTATATCATCATAAGGGTCAACAATCGCCCTCAGTGTGTAGTTGCCCGTGGCATCAGGCTTCCAGTTGAATGCAACAGTCTTGCTCTCAGATGTGTTCAGCTCGCTCAAATGTCCATAACTGCGAAAAACTGCTATATCACCTTTCAAAACGAGCAGCTCAACGTTGATGCTTTTCTGCTCCTGCTCATGCTCGAAGCGGTTCCATGCGAATGAGATGTCCGCATCGCCTATGTTTCGCACCGTCACGTTTATCCTGTTTGACACATTCACGAAAATGTCGTAAGGCGGTTCTATATCAACCGCCAGATCGGATGCTGCGACTTTTACTGCCTCCTCCTGAACGTTGTTCCTCTCGGTTGACTCTTTTATCGCTCCATCAGAATCGGCAGAAACGACGATGGTGAACCTGCCCGGTGCAGAAGGTGTCCATGTGAAATTAACTCTGACCTTATCGGTATAGTTCAGCGGTCCAATTCGCTTTGTCTCGTTCTCAATCGCATGTCCACGCTCATCCTTCACCTTGAAAGACACATTGAAGCTGCCGTTCGTGCTCGTCCCATAGTTTTCAATGGTGGCATTGACCCAGCATGTCGTGTTCAACATGAGTGGCGGTGGCGGATACACACGCAACTTCGTGACCGCAATGTCCGGCAAATTCAGCGGTAGCGTGACATTCAAATTTAAGAAGCCTTCTCCCACCGTATCATCGCCAATATTTATGATAGTATTGTTGTGAACGCCACCATAATCCTCTGCAAACACATTCAACATACGGTCATAGCGAATATCAGTGGGAACGGTAAGATTAAAGACAGCGAGGTATGTTGAGTCATTCTTTTTTGCTGAGAACTCTGTTTTGTTAAGCGTGAGATTGATGGAGAATGATGCGTTACTGCAAGGACGACCATCCTCATAAGAGACATCCCCCGTGACAACAAGCGGTCCCGGTGGTATTATGTCCGTTTCATTCACTTCATACATCCCGCCCCACAAATTATTAGTCTCATTTTGCTCTGCAATCTCGTTTCTCGCATCCACAGCTATGCTGAGCGTGTAATTCCCGGGCTGAGATGGTACCCATTTGAATTCCACCTCTTCAGTGGCATTAGCACGCAAATCACACACACGCTTCTCTATCATTTCGCTCTCCACCACCGCTCCAGCTCCTGCTCCTGATCCAGCCCCAGTCGAAACGAGCGTGGCATTGAAGGAGATATTGAAAGATACACCTATACCACCTTTATTCCTCACATGTACATAAACAGGATTCATGAACCCTGCATATCGCTCCTTATGAACTTTCACTCTCTCAATCACGATGTCAGACTGTTCAAAAACGCTTACATTCAGCGTGAAAGTGTTGTTGCTCTCTTCCACTTCATCTATCTCATGGCGTGAGTCAATATTGAACGATAGCGTGTAGTTCCCGGTTTCAACAGGTGTCCAGTAGAAGGACAGAATACAGCTCTCGTTTATTCCTATGCTGACATTGAAACGCTTCTTCTCTTTCTCAATACCATTAACCGCAAGCGATACATTGAAAGATTCATTCTCAATGGGTGCAGTCCCGCTGTTGTTCACCACGATGGATATGTTGTTTGAGGTGTTAGCGAAGCAGTAATGGACATTTGCGAACTTCAGCATCTGAACATCTGAGATGAACAGCTCTGGTGCTACGACCTCAACATTAACGGATGCGTTGTTGTTACCCTCTTCAAACTCTTCAATTGCTCCCCCGGAGTCCGCAAACGCTTCAAGCTTGTGCGTTCCCAAACTGAGAGGCGTCCAGTTGAACATGCAGGTGGCATTTTCCATGCTCTTTATGCCCTCAAGTGTGAGATTATCCACAACTTCGCCGTTATCATAGAGCGAGACATTGAATTCAGAAGCATTCTGACCAAAATTCAGAACCTCTACCGTGATTGGCACAGTGCGATTGAGCCGAACATCCGCAGGAACATCAACGAATCGAATTGAAAGGTCAGGTCTCTGCATGCTTCCGGTCCTGAGCCTGGAATTTGAATTTAAGATAGCAATGTCATCAAAGTAAGCATCACCAGTATCTTCAACCTGCAACAGCACTTGCTTCACCTCAATATCAATATCGCCATGCACAGCCACTCCCCGCTCTTCCAGGTCATCACGCAAGTTTCTGTGTATGTGATGCCACTCGCTGTCCGCAGGAACGATATTAAAATCGAACTCCTCGCCACTGACATTACCGTAACTAAGGTTGTATGTCTTACCAGCGATATTCACCTCAACGCTCACAAATGCTTTGCTCGTTCCGTTATCCACTTTTAGCCGTGCGGAAAGTACAGGTGCATCCGAGTTGATATGCAAATCACGGTAAATGTCAATCATTCCAGAAGACACGTTTATATTCAATGTGTTGTTGCATGCTCGCACAAAGCCGTTTGCATTGTGCGGTTTTAAGCGCCAGCCTTTCACGCTCCACGCGTATGTGCAATCACCGTAATCCTCGTAACCGTTCCAATCCTCGAAGAAAGAAGCGACTGCTGATGCGTTACTTGCCGTCGTTGCGTTCTCACAACCATACCACAGATAGACCGTTCGGCTGTAGTTGATATGAAGTCTCGTCCAGACAAGACTCTCGCTGGAATTGTTCCAGTTCTCTATCCATAAGGGCAAATCTGTGCCGTTATCATCCTTTATCCTTATATCAGAGCCATCAGGATTCGCCTTTGTGTAGTCAAAAATGGAGCGTTTGAGAATAATGGGAACTGCAACATCGCTTAAGTTACCCACACATCTCAGCTCTATCGGCTCGTTATACTTCCATTCAAGTTCTGGATAGACATGCATTTCTGTCTTATTGCTCGCTTCTATCTCACCGTCAATCTCAACTGAGACATTCACAGTGTAATTTCCTTCATGCACAGGCATCCAGCCAAAAGTGAATGTGCGAGAGGATTTATGTGGCACGAAACAACTTTTACGTTGCATTATTTGTGTGGAGTTCTCATCTTTAATTGCTAATAGAATGGAGAGATTACGAGCATCCGCGGTGCCATCGTTTCTCACACGCACAATAAGAGGCGAGTAGGATTTTGCATGGTATCCCTTTGGCGCCCACACGAATCCAGCAGAGATGCTCGCATTTCCTATATCCGCGATGGCAGGACCAGGTGATAAAATCGCAATTCCATCAAAATATCCCCCTGCACTCCAATCAGCTTCAGAATCAGCACGAGAGCAATAAGCACGAACCCTAATTTTATCAACCGAAATTTCTCCGGTGGTATTCACACCTTTCAGCAGAAGGTCATCCCGCAGGTTCCTGTATATGTGATGCCATTGTCTATCCGCGCTGAATAAAATCGGGAAGTATAAATTGCTGGAGGAGTCAGGAAGTAGATATCTGAAGACACCGTACCTTAAATGATAGATTTCGCCTGAAACATTAACATCAATAATATACTCGAGAGATGAGGAAATATCATGTAAACTCTCCGGATAAATCCATGCACTGAATACCGGATTGCTATTATGTATAGCAACCTCCCGGTAACCCGCACAATAACAACCATGATCACTACTGCTGCCGGATGACAGATATAGTGAATGATTGCCATAGACTGCAAAACCTTCTTCTATACGCTTCTGGGTTTCGTCCTTTGTAAAGTTCCATCCCCACCGCTCAAGACTCGCACCCCCCTCTTCCCAATCTTCAAAGAAAGTGGATACAGCGCTTGCATTGCTTTCCGATGATGCACTGCAGTTGCCATAGCATAGATAAACTGTCTTTCCTGATGCTGGCACATCTGTCCTGAACCATATCCGGCTCTCGCTGGAAGTGTTCCAGTTCTCTATCCATAATGGCAAATCTGTGCCGTTCTCGTCCTTTATCCTTAGATCAGAGCCGTCAGGATTCATTTTTGAGTAGTCAAATATGGATGGGTCAAGCGTCAGCAAGACGGTCGCAGTTGCATTCTTGATGCTCTTTCCCTGTCCTGAAATGGGTTTCACAGACACGTTTTCCTTGAATGCGAAGCCCCACCATTTTGTCGGTGGGTTCACATATACCTCCCTCTCCACAACATTGTTCGTCTCGTTTGTTTCCTCAACGCAATTTTCAGTATCAACACGAACAGAAAGCGAGTAATTACCCTCTTGAGGTGGCTTCCAGATGAATACAAGTGTCGTTGCGTTTTTATGCGACAGGGTGATGTGCTTGCTCAGGCTTTGCGTTTTCACATTGCCTTCCTCGTCGCTGTAGCTCGCATTAAGAAATACTAAGAAGTTGCGGGCGTCTGCAGTTCCGTTGTTTGTAACATTCACATATATCTGGTTCGGGAACACGGCATACAGATTCCGGAATCTTGGGGTTATATTCGTGGATGCAAGCTCAGCGAGCCCGAGATCAACGAATGGTTCTCGGTCTGCACCTGCACACTTCCTTAATCGAACATTGTCCACGAGGATGCTCACATTGTAGTTCCACCAGTTGTTCGCTGCGAAGAAGCCCAAATCTGTGTT
>JAGGRR010000106.1 GCA_021159465.1 Methanophagales archaeon | reverse complement strand
TATATAAATAAACTCAAGCCAATTGAGGTTTAGAGGTGTAGGAATAATGCCACGTTCTCATGGAGAGAGGAAGAAGACGAGGAAGAAGTTGAGTAAGAGGAAGAGGGAGCGGGGTTTATCTCCCATAAACAGAGCGATTCAGAGCTTTAAGCCGGGTGACAGGGTTCACATCAGGATAGACCCCAGCGTCCATAAGGGGATGCCACATCGAAGATTCCATGGTATGACCGGGGAGGTCGTGGGTGAACGAGGCAGGGCATTTATTATAAAGGTATCAGATGGCATCAGAGGGCGTAAAAAGATAAAAGAGTTATTCATCAGACCGGAACACCTTCGCCTGCAATCACCCTAATTCCAAATTAAGAATTAATATGGGCCCGATGCGATTCGAACGCATGACCTCCGCCTCGTCAAGGCGACGTCATTCCCCTAGACCACGGGCCCTTTACCTTTATGTCAATTTCAATACTAACTCTTATACAATGATGCTATTATAAAAATAAGGTTGGACATTTATTTACTTTCCTCATATTGGTGAATACGGTACGGGATACTATGGTAGGAGAAGATTTAGTTGTAGTGGGTGCAGGACCTGCGGGGATGACTGCAGGGATGTATGGTGTGAGAAGCGGCTTGAAAACCCTGGTACTTGAGAAAGGAATAAGCGGAGGTCTATCGAACGAAGCTCCGGAGATAGAGAATTATCCGGGATTCAATAGAGTTGGAGGCATGGAACTGGCATCGAAGATAAAAGAGCATGTATCGCGATACGTTGAGATTCGAGAGCTGGAGAAGGTTGAGATGATAGAAGTAAGCTCGAACGAGCTGGTTGTTTCCTCCGATAAGAACTCTTATCGCACAAGAGCGGTGGTGATGAGCACAGGAACCAGACACAGGCGGTTGGGAGCAAAGGGCGAGGCTGAATTCCTCGGAAGGGGTGTATCATACTGTGCCACCTGTGATGGCTTCTTCTTCAAAAACAAGCCTGTAGCTGTGGTTGGGGGTGGTGATTCTGCAGTTAGGGAAGCTTTATATCTGCGAAACCTTGGTTGTATGGTCACATTAATTCATAGAAGAGATAAGCTCAGAGCAGAGCGATATCTACAGCAGAAGCTGGAAGATGCGGGTGTTACCATCTGCTGGAACTCGGTTGTAAAGGAGATAAAGGGTGATAAGTCGCTAAAAAGCGTCATTCTTGATAGTAAGGGCGTTGAGAGCGAGCTTCCCATCGCCGGTCTCTTTATATCGGTTGGCGAAGAGCCGAACAGTGAACTGGCTGCGAAGATGGGCGTTGCACTCGATGCAAATGGGTATATAATCACTGATAGAAGCCAGAGGACGAATCTCAAACGTGTATATGCTGCGGGTGACGTTACAGGAGGGGTCAGACAGGTGGTAGTCGCTTGTGCGGAAGGTGCGGTTGCCGCGCTATCGGCTTATAATGACCTGCTATGAGCGCCATGTTGAGGGAGATAGGAATAGATGAAGCGGGAAGGGGACCTGTGATAGGGTCTCTCTTTGTCGCTGGGGTTCTTAACTTTGAAGGGCTGGGCGTACTGGGAGTGAGAGATTCGAAGAAACTTAGCTCTAAGAGGCGAGAACAGCTTGCAAAGCTCATCGAGAATGCTACTGAGGTTCAGGTCATGGAACTCACCGCGAAGGAGATAGACGAAAGGAGGAAGAGCCAGAGTATGAACGAAATCACTGTTGACCTCTTCGCCCGTATCATTGAACTTCTTCATCCCGATAGGGTCTACGTTGATGCGGCTGATGTCAATCCAGAACGTTTCGCTTCCAACCTCCGCAAGAAGTGCAACATACGTGAGCGTGACATCGAGATAATCTCGGAGTTCAAAGCAGATGAAAACTATCCGGTGGTCAGCGCGGCGTCAATAGTGGCAAAAGTGCACCGCGATAGGTCAATTAGAGAACTTGCCACTGAAATAGGAGCAGAGATAGGTAGTGGCTATCCTGCAGATCCCAGGACCATCCAGTTTTTGAATCGGCTGCTGAAGGAACAGAAGGATAATATCCCTGATTGTGTGAGGCAGTCATGGAAAACGTTTGAGCGGTTATGCTATAAGTAAAATCATATTTATATACCCACGATTAACTGATATTGAGATGGTAGTCCCGGAAAGGGAGAAAGGAGGGGGAAAGGATAAAAAACAGGAGAAGCGGGAGGAAGTCAAGGAGTGTCCTGAATGTGGCTCTAAGTGTCTGGTTCGTGATTATGGTAAGGCGGAAATATTTTGTGCTGACTGTGGACTGGTGATTGCTGAGAATATCGTGGACCTTGGACCTGAGTGGCGTGCCTTTGACTCAGAACAGATGTCCAAGAGAGCGAGAGTTGGTGCTCCGCTCACTTATCGAATCCATGATAAAGGGTTGAGTACGCTCACTAACTGGGGGTCGTCAGCGCAGGGGCAATACAAGCTGAAGAAATGGCAGCAACGAACACATATAGCCAATACAACCGAGAGGAGTTTCATCTTTGCGCTCTCTGAGATAGAACGGATGTCATCCGCGTTAAAATTGCCGGTGAATATCCGGGAAGCGGCATCCATGCTATACAGGAGAGCGATGAAGAAGCATCTAATCCGTGGACGTAGCATCGAGGGTATAACCTCTGCAATACTGTATATCACCTGTCGGCAGTACGGAGTGCCGCGAACACTCGAGGAGGTGAGGGAAGTATCTCGAGTGGGGCAGAAGGAGATATCGCGTGCTTACAGGTTCCTATTAAGGGAACTGGACCTTAAGATATCGCCTGCATCACCTATTGACTTCGTACCCAGGTTCTGTTCCATGCTCGGTCTCGGCGGTGACATAAGAGCGAAAGCGATAGAGATAATAAAGAAAGCCTCGGAGAAGGAGCTGACCAATGGACGCGGACCCATTGGCATTGCAGCAGCGGCTATTTATATCGCAGCGATCTTAAATGGCGAGCATCGAACACAAAAGGATGTATCTGATGTTACCGGTGTTACTGAGGTTACAATAAGAAACAGATACAAGGAATTATCCGAACAGCTGGATATAGAAGTGCTCTTATAATACAAATTGCAAATTGAAGACAGAGTTAAGCGGGATATAAATATCTGAGTGTTGCTCTTGCCGTCATCTTTGCTATCCTGAGAGGTTCCGGCACCCTACCATGCAGGGTAAACTTGTTGAGTATGGCTTTGACTTCTGCGGTATCCATACCCAAAAATCGTATTAAAACCTCATACTTGTTACTTAAGGTGAATTTTGTGCGATTTCCCAATCTCCGGTATGCCTCGAGCCTCAAATCGCGCTCTCTATCTTTGAAATGGTGCTCTATATGCCCCTCCAGTCCCTCGGATTCCTCGTAAGTCACGCATACAAGGGGTATTTGCAGCTTCTCATAGAGCTCTTCTAAATTCACTATGTTGAACCAGCTGATAACACAGCCATTGAGCATCATCGCGTTTATATCGCCACGCTGCAATGAACGAAATAGCTGCAGAATACCCTCTGTTGCGTCCATTCCACCCACTGTTATCTCACTGAAGGCTACACCATCTATGATGAAGTCAGAACGCATCACTATGCCTGCAAGTACAGACTTCTCGTACTCCATGACGAAACTCTCTGCTATTCCAAGTACCCTCATGCCCTTCTTGTGTATGTGCAGTGTCATGACACCAGTGGAATAGGAATATGAATCCCGCCTCCCGGATTTGAACCGGGGACATCACGGTTTCCGCGCGCGGTATAACCTTGGGAGGTGGTCAAAAATTCGCACTACAGCCGCGCACTCTTCCAGACTGAGTTAAGGCGGGTATATACAACTACGAAGTATCTCTTATAACATATAAAGGTTGATGTTTTCTATTCTCATCTTCACTTTAATAGTTTCACTTCCACCTCCTCTCCCTCCTCTATTATCTCCCTGCCCTTACCCATGTATATGTATCCATCAGCCTTTGCAAGGGTCGTGATCGCACCAGAGCCAGAGAGGATGGGATAGGCAACCAGGTTACCATTCTCAGGAACGAGCTTCACCAACAGATATTCATTTCGACCCGGCTCAGAGAATATTCTGCAAGCAGTCTTCACATTCACATTATTACTACTCTTCGGCTGCTGGTTTTGAATAGAGCCCGAGCCTGAGCCAGAAATTGTACGCAGCAGTGGAGCGACAAAGAGGTTGAAAGATATCAATGCTGAGGTAGGATTCCCCGGCAACCCGAATACAGGCTTATCATGGCACATCCCTAGTACAAACGGTTTACCCGGTTTTATATCCACACCGTGCAGGATGATCTCCCCAACCTCCTCTATCGCTACTGGCACTTCATCTCCTCCTCCTGCTGAGGTCCCACCAGAGAGTATTATAACATCTGCACCCATTCTCAAAGCCTCCTTTATCTTCTCTCTTATCTCCTCCTTCCGGTCACGTACGATACCAAGAGATAACGGAACAGAGCCACATTCTCGTACAGAATCACTTAGCGTACGGGCATTAACATCGTATATCTTACCATGTGTCAGGTTCTCTCCGGGCATTACCAGCTCATCACCTGTGGATATGACCGCGACAGTCGGCTTTTTATAGACCTTGACCATAGTCAATCCACACGCAGCTATAACACCTGTATCCTGCGCTGTTAATGTGGTTCCTCGTTTAACTATCTTCTCGCCGCGCTTTATGTCCGAGCCTGCGAGCATGATATTCTCTCCAGGTGCTACAGGTTTGTAAATCTTAACCACATCCTTATCCTCTCGCTCTATCTCCATCGTATTCTCGACTTTGACAACCGCATCGGCACCCTTAGGAACGGCTGCACCGGTAGATATACCCATACAGAAGCCTCTCTCTATATCTTCCGAACGAACTTCTCCTGCACGGATGCGTGCCTTTACTATCAGCGTGGCAGGTGCATCTTCAGAGCAATAATATGTGTCAGAAGCCACAACCGCATAACCATCCATTGTCGCACGGTCAAAGGGAGGGATATTAAGAGGGGAAAAAATATCGGTGGAAGCAACTCGACCCAGGGCACTCTCTATTCCCACATTTTCAGAATCGAGCTGTTTTGCTATTCTCGCGCTCAGTTCATGAATCTTACGTTCTACTTCTTTCTGCTCTGTTATCTCCAGGAATTGCTTCCCCATACATCACGCTTATACACTACACTTTAAATAGATGTGCTATCACCAGATAAAAGATCGGCTATCGTTGTCAGGTGCTTTATGTCTTCTTCTCGGTCTGATACCCTAAAGCTTCGAGCATTTCTATCGGGAACGGGATGATAACAGTGGTAGCCTTCTCCTCCGTAGCCTCTTTTATCATCTGCAATGCCCTGATGAACATCCCGCCCTTCTGCGTTGCGAGTACACCTGCTGCTTCTGCGATCTTCTTCGCTGCCTGGAATTCAGCATCTGCGGAGATAATCCTCGCTCTTTTGTCCCTTTCCGCTTCTGCCTGTGCCGCCATAGCGCGTTGCATCTCTTTTGGCAGTTCCACGTCTTTTATCTCCACTGCTGATATCTTTATTCCCCACGGGTCGGTCGCCTCGTCAATTATCTTCTGTAATCTTTGATTCAGCTTGTCACGCTCTGATAACAGTTCATCCAGTTCCGCCTGCCCTATCACCCCCCTTATTGTGGTAAGTGCGATCTGGGATGTGGCATAGTCATATCGCTCCACAACAGTTACCGCTTTCTCCGGGTCGAGCACGCGGTAATAGACCACAGCATTGACCCGCGTGGTGACATTATCCTTTGTTATAACCTCCTGTGGCGGCACATCGAATACCGAAACCCTGAGGTCTATCTTTACCATGGTCTCGAAGATAGGTATGATAAAGAACAGTCCGGGTCCTCTGGCGCCAACAAGTCGCCCAAGTCTGAAGATAACACCGCGTTCGTATTCCTTCACCACCTTTATCGCCGATGCCAGCAATATCAGCACTACAATTACTATTCCAGCTATTAGCAATTCAAAAGCCATTTTTTAGTTCTCACCTCCTATCCTTTCTACTGCTATACATACATATATCATTTCCGGTGCGTTTTCCACCGGAAATGCCACCGGAAGGCTTATATACCACTTTTCACATAACATATGTCAAACACACATGTGAAAACAAGGAGGAGCTAAAAGATGGTTATGAACAGTGGCCAACACAAGAAGGTGAACAAAAAACGAATCTTTATATCATGCCTCATGGTGGTTTTCTTCTTCCTCGCGGTGTTCACGCCGGTGAACGCCGGATGGATTGAACTGAGCCTGAACACACCCCGAGATATGTACAGTGTTGGTGAGACCATTAACTACACACTGCAAGTAGCGAATTCAGATAGCCTGAACTATACATTGAATGTCACCAATGTCTATCCCAATGGCACGGCGGAGCTTCTGGATACAAACCTCTTCCTCACATCCGGTGCTAATAAGACCTATCTGTGCTCTTATGTGGTTCAGAGAGCTGATATAGGTGCAGATAAGAGTGTGAAGGATACACTTGAGGTGGAGGGTTTCGATGAAGCAGGTGATGAAGTCATTGCAAGGGTGACGAAGAGTACGGAGATTCTTGCTCCTGCTATTGCGATCATAAAGACCGCTTCTCTTGATGGTACCTGTCCAGGGTCTCACTCTTTGAGCGCTCATATCGGTGACACAGTAACTTATTGCTTCAATGTCATCAATACCGGAGATGTGAATCTGACTGGTATTGAGGTTAGAGACAGCAGGTATGGAGAGATACCGCTGGAGGGAATCTCGCTGATGCCCGATGAATCAACTGCAGGTACGATAACTCATATCATCAACGAATCGGATGTACCTGCGGTTACAAACATTGCTACTGTTAACGCTACCACGGAAGAGGGTGTAGAAGTGAGTGATGATGATGAGTGCACAGTGAGCGTATCTACATTGGCAGGGATAGATGTCAGAAAGAGTGCACAGCCCGATTCAGGCGCTCCAGGTACGACCGTCAACTTCAGCATAACGGTGACCAATCTCGGTGAACTCAATCTCAGCCCTGTGTACATAAATGACAGTTTACCTTTGGGTTTGGATTTCATAAAAGCTACTGATGGCGGTCAGAACAGCGGTCAGTGGGTAAACTGGTCCGTGGATACACTGCAGAGCGGCGATATGGTGACAGTATATCTGGAAGCGAATATCAGTGGAGATGTTACAGGAACTCTGACAAACTTTGTCACTGTCAGTGGTAAGCTTCCAGGTGGCGAACTCATCACCAATGACACTATAACGAATGTGACTGCGTATGCATCAGGAATAAGTGTGGAGAAGAGCGCATCGCCTTCCAGGGGCGTTAATGGCACTGATATCAACTTCAGCATAACGGTGACCAATCGTGGCGGAGCAGACCTCAGTCCTGTGTACATAAATGACAGTTTGCCTCCGGGTTTGGATTTCATAAAAGCCACTGACGACGGTCAGAACAGTGGCCAGTGGGTAAACTGGTCTATAAATACTCTTTCAGCTTCGGAATCCACGACAGTATATCTTGTGGCGCGGCTACATGTAAACGAGAGTCAGCTTGGAGTGCTTGTCAATCATGTCAATGTCTCAGGCAGGTTACCCGCAGGTGGTACGGTCTTCAGTGAGACTGAAGCGAGTGTAAATGCATATACCACACCACCAGTCGTGGAGCGCTTTACACAGTCAAGTGATAATCCAGTTGAGGGAGAGGACGTGACAATAACCGCACATGTCACGGATGACCTCGGTGTGGATACAGTGAACCTCACCTACATAAATCTATCAAATTATGTTAGCACAGTGAGTATGGTTCTGGTCAGCGGTACTATACTCGATGGCTACTGGAATGCGACGATACCAGGACAACCAGCAGGTACGGTCCTCACAATTTATATCACCGCTTGTGATGTCACCGGTAATTGCACTTCGACAACACCGCATATGAAACATTGGACGACGGATTTAACCAGGTTATGCCCGTTCCCGGGTGTAAGATCTGTTTATCCGCTCCCTTACACACCGCCATCCGACACGTCTACATCACCATGGTATCCACATTATCCTGGGGGGAATCCGTTATGCATAGGTGTATGGGGCTACTAAATCTGCCCCCTTATTTTTTTATTCTCAAAGTTGTAGTCTATAAGAGCGACAGCAGCGACAGCGACCATTGACCTGCATGCTCATCGGTTTAAGTTTATATACAATAAGGCGATAATATGTGCAAAAATAGAAGGTTTTATATGTAAAGAAACCATGAGTAGATAATTGTATAAAATTATGCCCAGTAGGAGGTGATAGAATGAAAAAGTTCGTGTCAGTGTTGCTTACTCTGATACTCATTAGTGGTATCATCACAGTATGTGGAGCCAGTGAGATAAAGACGTTGCGCATCGGTTATCAGCCCAGCACGCACCAGATAGCAGAAATGACCGCGATGGAGAAGGGCTGGTGGGAGAGGGACCTTGCGAAATTCGGCGTTGAGAATATCACAGATACTGAATTCTCATCCGGTCCTCCCGAGATGACTGCGATGATGGCGGGGGAACTTGATGTTGCATATGTGGGCACTGCTCCTCCTATCACTGCTATAGATAAAGGTTTAGATGCGAAGATCGTCGCTTCTGTCAATACAAATGGCTCTGCACTCGTTCTCTCACCAGGACTGGCTGCCAACTACACATCTCCAGCGGATCTGAAAGGACTGAAAATAGCCACTTTCCCTCAGGGCTCCATCCAGGATACAATACTCAAGAAATGGCTTAAAGATAATGGGTTAGATCCTGGTAGGGATGTGCATATCATAGGCGCGGGACCAGGAGAGGCGATAACAGAGATAATGGCTGGGGTTGTGGATGGTGTATTCCTGCCAGCTCCGTCACCTACGATAATAGAAATGGCGGACGCAGGTAAGACGGTTGTTTATTCGGGAGAGATGTTTCCCAATCATGCCTGTTGCTGCCTGTTAGTGAGTGGGAGATTGATAAGAGAGCATCCAGAACTCGTTAAACAGATAATCAGAACACATATAAACGCCACTCGATATAACAATGAGCATAAGGAAGAAGCAGCGGAGATATATGCCCGGAAGGTGAGAGGAACAGACGTGGAGAAGGTGAAGGAGTCTATAAAGCGCTGGGATGGGGCATGGGTTTATGACCCGCATATCGAGATAAACTCAACGCTTGTATATGCGAAGGTGGACTACGAGATGGGTTACACAAACAAGCTATTAACAGAGGAAGACCTCTTTGATACAAGCCTATATGATGAGGTCATGGGAATTGCACCTGCTCCCGGAACAGTCTCACCAACACCACAGCCAACATCACAGCCAACACCAGGATTCACTTCTCTACTCGTAATTGCTGCACTACTCGTTTATATTGTGTTGAGGAGATTCAAAATTTAAATCTCTCCTCTCTTTTTTAATACAATGAAGAGAAACAGGCTAATATCAATATTAAACAATAGGGGAATCATAGAAGCGATCTCTTTATCCTTAACGATCATCTTATGGGAATTAGTATCGAACTTCATTGTGCGGAATCCGGGTAAGCTGCCCTCTCCGTATTCTATTTTGCTTGCATTCTGTGATATATGGGAGATAATACCACTTGATATCGGTATCAGTCTGTTGCATTTTGGTATAGGTATAGGAGCAGGAGCGGCAATGGGAATAATAGTAGGAATGCTTATGGGGTGGTTCAGGATAGTAGACAGAATTATGGACCCGATGGTTGAGATACTGCGTCCAATACCGCCTTTGGCATGGGTACCTTTCGCAATCCTGTGGGGTGGGCTCACGCATTACGCAGCGGGATTTATCGTATTCATCGGTGCCTTCTTCCCTATTCTGATAAATACATACACAGGGTTCAGAGAAGTGGATAAGACGTATATAGATGCAGCGCGTGTGTTGGGCTGTAGAGAGGAGTGGAAATTGATAAAATTCATTGCATTACCATTCTCCTTGCCCTTTATCGCCACAGGTATAAGGATAGGGATGGGGGTGGGCTGGATGTGCGTTGTGGCGGCAGAACTGTTCGGGGTAAGCAAAAGTGGGCTGGGATACCGATTATTTCAGGTGTTCTGGCCTTTGCACATGATAGATAAACTCATTTTATATATGATAATTCTGGGACTTGTAGCCTTACTGCTGGACCGCTTATTCAGGTATTTTGTGGAGGAGAAGTTATTCAAGTGGAAGAGAGGGATTGTAATAGCTAAATAAATGAACCACAAACTTGAAGTTCGGAACGTAACGAAGGCCTATATATCAGAAAAAGGAGAGATAAAGGCGCTGGAAGATATAAATCTGGATGTGAAGCCGGGAGAATTCCTGTGTATCATCGGTCCCTCAGGCTGTGGTAAGACCACCTTGCTGAGGATGATTGCTGGTCTGGAGTATCCAACCAGTGGTGAGATTATTTTGGATGGTAAAGAAGTGAAAGGGCCTTCCTCAGATAGAGGGATGGTATTTCAGGAATTTTCGTTGTTCCCCTGGCGGACGGTCTTGAAGAATGTGGAATTCGGATTGCAGATGCGGAACATAAAGTCAAAAGAGCGGCATGCAATAGCGGAGAGGTATATAGAACTTGTGGGCTTAAGAGGGTTTGAGAAACATTATCCATATGAGCTCTCTGGCGGTATGAAGCAACGAGTGGCAATTGCAAGAGCACTCGCAACGGAACCCTCGATATTATTAATGGACGAGCCTTTCGGGTCTGTGGATGCGCAAACGCGGAATATACTACAGGAAGAGCTTTTACAGATATGGAAAAGGACAGAGAAGACCATAATATTCGTTACGCACAGCGTTGATGAAGCGGTTTATCTCGCTGATAGAGTGGTAGTGATGTCCGCGAGACCCGGTCGCATTGTGGAATGTATAGATATAGATATAGAGAGACCGAGGAAGCGAACGAGTGTGGAGGCGAATGTGATTAGAGAGCAACTGCTCCGAAAACTCATCACTGAGCATAAGAAAGTAGGCTTAATTTAAAGAAGGATTAGTTTGTAGAGTAGAATAAAGAGGGGGTAGAGATGACACTGGTAGTTGTGACCGGAATGCCTGGAGCAGGCTCATCAACGGTGATAAAAGAAGCTTTAAGCCTGATAGAGGATAGAAGTAGAAGTAAGAGGGAGCGAGAGCGATATAGTGTGAGAAATTATGGCGATGTAATGTATGAGGCAGCACTTGAAGAGGGAATTGTGAGGAATCGGGATGAACTGAGGAGATTATCGGTTGAGAAACAGCGTGAAATACAGCTGCATGCCTGTGACAAGATTGCTGAATGGCGAAGAAGTACCGATCATATCATCATAGATACGCATTGCACGATAAAGACTCCTGCGGGTTATCTACCGGGTTTGCCCGAATACGTGCTTCGAAAACTGAAGCCCGATATGTTCGTGCTCATAGAGGCGAAACCGGAGGAGATACTGGAGCGAAGGCGTAAAGACAAGACGCGGGAGCGAGATGTAGAGGATAAAAGCGGTATAGAAGAACACCAATTCATGAACCGCGCGGTGTCGATGACTTATGCATGCCTTACCGGTGCAGCGGTGAAGATAATTAAGAACCATAACAATGGGCTGCAGGAAGCGGCGGAGGAATTCGCCAATCTGCTTTAGTTGATTTTTATTTTTGTTACTCTTCTGCACCTCTTATTCCCATATTTATCGTCACTTCTGCTATATCCTCACAATATTTCGCCATTCTACCCAGACTTTGTAATACAGAAAGGGCATGTATCTTATCAGCACCTTGCTCTTCACGCAGGAGCTGCTCACTTATTGCTTCAGACTCCTCAGTCAGGCTGTTAGCATCTTTTATCGCTTCATTCGCCTTCTCTATATCCATCGTGGATAATGCGTCCAGCGTTTTGATGAAGAGCCCTCTGACATTGTTACCTATTTTTTCTATCTTCTTTATGGCATCCTCTGGTACTTTTATCATCGTTGAATTTCTCGCTATATTCTCCACATGGTCCCCTATTCGCTCCATGCTCTTCACTATTATTCGGTATCCCAGGCTTTCTCGCTGTCTGTCAACACCTATCTTCTTCGCCAGTTCAGGATCACTCATTGCAGCTTTAAGTTGCCTCACAATCAGTAGATAAAACCTGTCTATCTCGTCATCACGCTCTATGATATCATCAGCAAGGTTAGAATCGTTCTTGCGAAGTGTTGCAATCGCATCTCCCTGCATTGAGAGTATTATCTTTGACATACTGCGAATCGCATCTTGAAGAGTGAAATCCTCGTATTTCAAGAAGCTTTTTAGTATTATCTCCCTTGCCGACTCCCCCACCACCTCCATACCTATCAATCGCTTCCTGACTTCCTCCTTTATCCACTTCCTCTCCTCTGCACTGAATCCTTTTGGAGAAAGAAGCTTCACGATATCGTAACCAACGAGGTAATGAGCGATGAGGAATCTGAAATTACCTTCAAGCTCCTCATCTTCTATGAGCGTAAGCTCAGCACAATTCATCAGCTCCTTCTTCGCCTTAACCGGTGTAATCAGAAGGGATTTATCATCACGCTGGATAAGAGAGAGCTCATCACCCTGCTTTATCCCCGCCTCCCTTGCCCATTTTATGGGCAAAGAGATGGTAAAAGTGGAACCACCGGTTAGTTGAATCTTTCGTTTCTCTTCTCTCATCACATTTATCTCTTTATATCTATATATTAAAAATATAATTACATAAATGTGTATATAAAGCAATTCTTTTTATAAACGCAGTATATAAGATATGATGGGGTTACAATGGAGAGGGAGGACTATATTCCAAGATACGAGTATGAGCGGTTAGAGAGCGAGTACAGGCGCTTGAGACGGAAGTATGAGGAGACGGAAGCGTATAAGGAGGACCTGGAGAAGCTCGTTTCTAAATCCCGGTCACCACCTTTAGATTGTGGATTCGTGGTGGAGAAGCTTGATGAGGGTGCAATTGTGAATTTAAATGGTGCATTAAAGGCTTTACCTTATGGAACGCTAACCGATGAAGAGATAGAGGACCTGAGAGAGGGCAAATATGTCTTCATAGGTCGTATTCCAGATAAGAACAATCCGAGTGGGTTTACCATTGGCATCACCAGGGTATATGACCGTGTGGTGGATCTGGAGGTGGGAGAGGTAGAGGAACTGCGGAAAGATGACGAGGGATGGATAGGGGAGATATCAACGGGTAAAGGGCGTGGTAGGATATACAAGAGATTGCGAGAGGAGGATAAAGCGAAGTTGAAGGAGGGGATGAAGGTCGGGCTTCTCCCTGGTACATTTGACATATTGAAGAGTTACAAGACGAAGGAGTTCACGCGTTATGAGATCACGAAGAATCCCGGAGTGAGTTTTAACGATATTGGTGGTTTGAAAGAGGTGAAGCAGGAGTTGATAAATAGCATCATTCTTCCGATGCTAAATCCTGATGATTATGCAAGATATGGAGAGCGTTCACGGCGGATACTCATGTATGGTCCACCGGGCTGTGGTAAGACGATGTGCGCGAAGGCGCTGGCTTCAGCATTGCCTAATTGCGAGTTTGTGAAAGTAGGTGCAGGTGAACTGTTCAGCATGTGGCTCGGTGAGTCCGAGCGGAATGTCCGGATGGTATTCAAGGCAGCGAATGATAAATTGGAAGAAGGAGAGAACGATTATGGTGTGATCTTCTTCGACGAGATAGATGCATTAGCTCAGGAGCGAGGTATGTACACGGGTTCATCAGGAGCTCCGGAGCGAGTTACAGGGCAACTGCTGGATATTCTGGACGGTTTTTACTCCCTGCACCCCCATCTTACTGTGATAGGAGCTACAAACCGGTTACATCTGATAGATTCGGCATTCAGAGCTCGGTTTGATAAGATAATAGAAGTGCCAAAGGCAGATAAAGAAGCTGCTTATTCCATTGCAGGCATATATGTGAGGAAGGTCCCACTTGACCGTCATGTGATAGAAGAGGCAGGAGGAGAAGAAGAAGCGAGGAAGTCACTGGTGCAAGGGCTTGTGGAGTATATGTTCGAGGATAAGTACGTGGAGACGGAGATAGGAAGGATAAAGAGAGGGAATACAGTTACCGGGCGTTTTATCGCACAAGTGTTCAACTATGCGAAGGATAAGGCGCTGGAGGAGCGGACGTTACTCATGTTGAAGCGTGGTAGAATAAAAGATGCAGGCATGCGTAAGATGTGGGATGATGAAGGAATGGCTGATATACTGGATGCAAACAGTAAGATGGAGGAGTTGCAGAAGCAATATAAGCATGTAGAGGATATAGGAGTGAGCATGAGGCATCTAAAAGAGGGCTTTGACAAGTTTGTACAGAGAAGGGCGGAGGAGATGATCGCATCGGGATATGAGGCGATGCCTGAGGAAGACACCGGAATGCACTTCTAAGGGCGTATAAAATGGTGAATGTGGATTTGAGCAGATGGCAGGGGATAGAGCATGAATTCAGGGTAGGTATAAGCTCAGAATCTCCTGGTTTATATCGCTATGCGCGATTTTATCACGTGGATGAGGTGATTCACGCACTTGAGAATTATACATTCTTCGATGGTACAGAGGCGATATGTTCAAAGTTGAGGAGGAGGAATGACGGCTTCTTGCGTAATGGTTCGCGGATTTATATCTGCACGGGTGGGCATCTGGAAATAGCCACACCGGAATGCAGAGATGCATTTGAGGCACTGAAATATGATAAAGCTGCGGAACTGTACATGCAGATAGGGGTGGAGAAGGCGAATGAGCGATACAGGGAGAAGTTGAAGAGGAGAGGCTCACAGCCTACTTACATACAGTGCTGGAAGGCGAATGTTGAGATAGATAAGCGATACAGCCGTGGCACGCATGAATCTTACATAGCAGATCGCAAGAGGTTTGTAGGCAATGAGAATTTACTCATTCCTTTCCTGGTGCTTCGGAAGATATTCTTCGGTGCCGGCGGCTTTGTAGCGGAGAAGGATGGAATAAAATATGTACTTTCACCAAAAGCTATGGTTTCAAGGCGTGTTCTAACTGAATCGCCCTCTCAGTGGCCTATATTATCAACGAGGGACGAGCCATTGAGTACAAAGGATAAATACCGGGTTCATATCACCTCAGGTGAGGGTGTTCGGTCTGAGGTTACCAGACTGCTCAATAATGCACTCACCTCTTATGTAATAGATGCGATAGAGTCAGAGAAACTAACGCATGTGGAGGAGATCTGGAACCCGCTTCAGACTTTTAAAGATATCTCTATGAACACCGAAGGCGACTGGGTAATAAAATTGATGAATGGAAGAACGGAATCCGCAATTGACTACCTGAATCATTATTATCTGTCAGTGATAGAAGAGCTGTTTGAGGAGCGGGAAACATCCTACTGGGATGAATACGTATTAGATACCTTCAAGAGGCTCACTGATAAGTTCAGTCAGGGCTTGCTCGAGGACATGTATGTGGTGAGGCGTCTGGAGTGGGTGCTGAAACTGTGGGTGATAGAGCACGAGATAGACGATTTTGAATACGATTATATCCCGAAGGGGAAGTTTGATTATCGGAGCATGTACCTGATGGATGAGCGAATAGAGAAGGAGATAGCAGCATCGTTCGATTTCACCAATCTCTGTGATTACGATTTATATGAGCACATTGCCGACAGGATAGGAGTAGAACGGATATTAACAGAGGAGGACTTAGGAGAAGCGCTTCTATTCCCGCCGAAGAACTCGAGGGCAGAACTGCGTGTGAAGCTCGCGTCAGAATTTGAGAATGCTGCGCTCAGCTGGAATAAGATAACAATAACAAAAGAGCCAAAGATAAAGATAGATATGAGTAGACCAACGGGTGAGGAGTACTCAAGGTTATTCGAGCGGTATCCAGAACTTGCGCGAATGCCCAGTGCAGTAGTGGTATTCCTGCGTGAGAGGCGTCGTGGTGAATCAACAAGGCAGGTTCTCGTTCGGCTACTGGCGGAAGAGGAGGATATAAGGGGCTGGGAGGAGGAGATAAGTCGTGAAATAAGGAATAGAATAGTCAGGAATCCATATCTGGACTATCTGATGTATTCAAACAACAAGACCTACCGGTTCGATCAGCTGGATGGCTGGGATGAGGATAGCATAGCGAAGAAGGTGGAAGAGATAAAGGCGGAGGAGCGAAAAGGGGGAAAAGAAGAGGAATAAGCCGGATGAACAGCCGGAGGAAGGGGGCGGAGAGTAAGATAAGGGGGATAGAGCAAGAATATCCGGTGAGTGCGAAGGCGAATTTGAATCCTTCATTACTCGTGAATGCTGCGATTCGTGGTTTGAAGAGGCGTGGGTTCTCTCAGGATGTCGTCTGGGATACAGCGACAGAGATATCGCAGGAAGTGCATGAATCGCGAATAGCATCCAGTTATGGAAATAACGGTTGCCGAATCTACAACGACATGGGGCATCTGGAGATATCTACACCCTCATATAACAATCCCATTGATGCCATGGCATACGAGAAAGCATCGGAGATATATGCGCTCGTGGGTGCGAGAGAAGCGAGTCTGGCATTGAAGAAGGAGGTTCTGGTACACAAGAATAATGTAGCTAATATCGCGCTGGAGAAAGGGGTATGGAAAGGTAAACGGGTGAAGACGATTACGTATGCCACACATGGTAATATAATCACACTCAGGGATGCATGTAAAGATTGGAAGAGGGTGGAGAGGGCGCTTATGCCATGGGTCATCACTCGAATCATCTTCACAGGCTCAGGTGACGTAGTCTCAGGTGAGTTCATCGGTCAGGAGGGTGTGAAGTTTGTTATTTCACCGAGGGCGATGTTTGTAACCCAGAAGTCCTCACTATCTACTACTGTGGATCGCGGGATACTGAACACAAGGGACCAGCCACACGCGGCAAGGCGCTATTGGCGGCTTCATGATATCCATTATGAGGGGTTGCGGTGTGAATATTCGATCTTCTTACGCGATATTGCGCAGGCGCTGGTGATTTGCGCTTTTGAAGCAGGGTTCTTGGATGATGCTCCAGAGATAGAGGACCCTGTGAAGACTTTTAAGATGATATCTACGGATACTCAGGAATGTGAGTGGAAGATAAAGCTGAAGTCAGGAGAGATAACAGATGCGGTAAGCATTTTAAAGTTCTATCTGGATGCGATGGAGAAGGTAAGCACGGAGTATGGAGGCGACAAATGGGAGAAGAGAGGTTTGAAATGCTTGAGCAGACTATTAGAGAAGTTTGAAGCACGGCTTATGGAAGATTATGTGGATGGAATAGATTGGGTGACGAAATTAGCACTGCTCGTAAACTATGAGCCGAAGAGCGCCTCAGAAGGGATCAGTATCTGTAATCAGTATGCGTTACTGGATGAGAATCTCGGATTTTACCTCAAAACTAAAGATGATGAGGTAAAGGGTGCCAGCCTCTTCAATCCAAAGGAGTCGCTGGTATTTGCAGAACGGGAACTGCCAGGTGTGGACAGGCATTCATACTCAGCGAGGGTGAGGCATGCACTATTCAATGCTCCGGAGCAAACACGGGAATTCTTCAAGACGGAGATGATGAAGCGATACAGGGCACATGTGAGGAGTCTTAGCTGGTCAACTATGGTTCTGAACGAGGCGAAGATATTACTGGATGAGCCGTTTATGCTCAACAAGGATGAAATGGCGAGCTGTGAGGCTAAGGACATGGAGGAGAGTCTATCAGTGGCAAAGCGATTATATCCGGAGAAGGTGATTTATTAGAAATTAGAAGTAAAGTTTATCAGAGGCTAAAACAAATCAACATAGGTATATTATATTATAAACGAATGAGGGCGAAGGGGGTTGAATAAAAGTGGATGTAGTTGTATTTGAGCGCATGGAGGACGAAGAGGTAGAAGAAGAGGAAGAGATAACAGAAGAGGAAGAGGAATATGTAAAGACCGAAGAGAAGGAGTACAAGTATAGGGATACAAGCAAGGACAAAGAGATGGCAGCCATAATGGAACGTTTGAAGATGAGGGAGAAGAAGGAGAAAGCCGCGGATCTCGTGAGTAGGTTAAAGGGCAAGAAGAAGGTGAACAAAAAGATAATGCCCTATGAGATATATGCTACATCAGGCGAATGAGGTATGAAGATAATACCCGGAAAGGCATCACAGGCATTGGGTGCGCGTATTGCTGCGGAACTGGGCTGTGAACTTGTATTGTGCGAGTTCAGACGTTTCCCGGATGGTGAATTATACACAAGGATAATAGGCGATGTAGAAGGTGAGCATGCGGTAGTAGTGCAGAGCATAAGAAGCGATACCGACCTGGTAGTTCTGCTACAATTGCTGGATGCAGCAGAAGCAGAAGGTGTGTCTAAAATCACTGCTGTCATCCCTTATCTCGGGTATGCGAGGCAGGATAAGCAATTTAAGCCCGGTGAAGCGGTATCAATAAGGGCGATAGCGAGGAGTATATGCTTTAGTGCCCCAGCTCTGGATAGCATCTATGTGGTTAATGTGCATGACCGTGCAGAATTGCGCTACTTTCAGATTGATGTTGACGTCCGTGTCCACGAGCTGGATGCATCGCCGCTAATCGGTGATTATATAATGAAGATGATGGGAATAGCACCAGCCCCGGTTGTGGTAATAGGTCCGGATGAGGGTGCAGAGGAGTTAGCAAGAGCAGTTGCAACTCCTTATGGATTCGATTATGATGTACTGGAGAAGAAGCGGCTAACGGGTGATGAGGTGGAGATAAAGCCCAAGGAGCTGAGTATTGATATTGAGGGTAAGAATATCTTTATTGTTGATGATATCATATCCACCGGTGGTACCATCGCAGAAGCAACCAGGCTCCTGAGAGAGCAGAATGCGGGTGATATTTACGTTGCATGTGTGCATGGTATCTTCGTGCAGAACGCCGTTCTGCGAATGCTCCATGCGGGTGTTAAAGAATTAATTAGCACAGATACGGTGGAGTCGCTATTCAGTCGTGTGAGTATAGCGAAGCTGGTTGCAAAAGAACTTGAACCTGGGCTTCAGTGATTCCTGAACAGTTTCCTTATCTCGCTACCAACGGTCTCAATCTGATGCTTGCTTATCTTCTCCCTGCTCATCTTAAGGAATGGAATCCCTTTCCTGTATTCTTCTACCCATTCAGATGCGAATTCACCACTCTCTATCCGCTTCAACGCATCCTTCATCCTCGCTTTCACATCTTGCCCGATTATCTTATGCCCTACTGACCACATTCCATACTCTGCGGTATTGGATATAACCTCCGCCATACGTTTTATCCCACCCTGCCATATCAGGTCAACGATGAGTTTCATCTCATGTACACACTCGAAATATGCCATTTCAGGTGGATAGCCTGCTTCTACAAGCACTTCAAAACCGTTCTTCATCAGTTCCACCAGACCTCCACATAACACACACTGTTCACCGAAGAGGTCTTCATACGTCTCCTCCTCGAATGTACATTCGAGAATCCCTGCTCTCGTCCAGTGCATCGCCTTCGCCATTGCCAGTGCCACCTCGCGTGCCGTACCAGAAGGGTTCTGTTTCACTGCGACCAACCCGGGCACCCCAAAACCTTCCAGGTACGCTTTCCGCTCCTCTGTACCCGGTGCCTTCGGCGCTACCATGATGACATCCACATCCGGTGGTGGAACGATTCTATTAAAGCAGATGTTGAAGCCGTGAGAGAAGCTGAGAGTCTTACCTGCTTGCATCTCCTGCATTATCTCGGACTCATACACTTCCGCCTGTACCTCATCAGGGATCAGAATATGAATAATATCGCCCCTTCGCGCCGCTTCTTTTATCGGCAGTACCTCAAACCCATCCTTCTCCGCTCGTTCCCGGCTTGCACCAGAAGCACGCAGCCCAATCACCACCTTAACACCGGAGTCCCGCAAACACTTCGCCTGCGCTTCTCCCTGCGCTCCATAACCTATCACTGCTATCGTCTTATCCTCCAGGATGCTATCATCCACATCTTCATCATGTAATATCTTCATGCATCACTCTTGGTTCACAATATATTTAAAGCTTATTCGGTATTAACCTAAATTCATGAGTAGATCGCAATTATATCGGATAGAATGGCACTTGCGGCTTCGATAGATCCTGCACCCTTACCGATGACCGTGATATCACCAGCCAGGTCGGTTCTTATTGTTGCCACATTCAGCGTACCACCGACATTCAAGGGGTCACTGACCGGTACCAGTCGCGGTGTGACTTCAAGCTGCCCATCTATATCCACATCTCCTATCAATTTTATAGCATATCCTGCATCCTTAGCGAGCTTCAATGCGTCAGGTGTTATCTCAGTGATACCCCGGACCTTCACATCCCTGTACGTGGCATCCATCCCGAAGACTGAATTTGCCAGTATCACCAGCTTCACTGCTGTATCAATCCCTTTTACATCCTTCGATGGATCAGTTTCGGCGATTCCTATCTCCTGCGCCTCCCGCAATACATGCTCATAGGGCAGGTTCTCATTTGTCATCCTCGTCAGTATGTAGTTGCATGTGCCGTTCAATATACCCTTTATAGAGATAATCCCGTTGCCCGCGAGATTCTCGCGTATCAGTGAGATAAGTGGCATTGCACCGCCTACCGTCGCCTCAAATCTGATTTCTCTGCCCTTACGCTCAGCGAGTTCCATCAGCTTCCGGTATTCCAGAGCGAGTGGACCTTTGTTTGATGTTACCACATGTCTATCAGATTTAAGTGCGGTGATGATATGGGTTAAGCCAGGCTCCCCATTCGTAACATTCGTCGGTGTCGCTTCCACCATCACCTCATGCTCTATCTCCCTTATCAACTCCAGACTGCTCATGTCTACATCTACTTCGGTCTTCAATGCTCTACCAGCTCTGAATCTCACTATCTCATCCCCGCTCAAACCCGCTTCATCTATAATGGTCCCTTTCAAATCCGCTATTCCCACTATTTGCAGATCGAGCCCATGCTTTCTCAATATCTCATCGTGTTTACGCATCACTACCTCGGCTACACCACTCCCTACATGCCCGAACCCTACTATCGAGATTCTTACTATCTTCGTCTTTGTCTTCTCTTCTGCTCTCATCTCTCATACATCTTTACAATAACCAATAATCATATAGGTGAGATTACCATAATGCCCTTCTTACTCGCTGTCGCTTCCAGTATCTTCAGAGCCTCTTTTAATTCCTTCTTACCTATCGCAGATAGAACCAGGGCGGCAGAAGATTTCTTATCCACACCCGGCATGGATAGAGAGAGTCCTACCACCTCTGCAAAGCCAGTGCTATCTATTTTCTCTATTGTGTCTCTTATATCAGAGTGTACTATGTGTCCGATGAGAATAACGACCATAGAATCTTTCAATCGCTCCTTACCTATGCTCACCACATGCATGCCTTCCGCCTTCAACTTCTCTACCAATCTGTCCAGTCTCCTCTCTTCCATTTCAAATACCAGCTGAACAGGTACCCGCCCAGAAGCTGTCTTCCTATCCCTCTGATGCAGCACACTAATGATATTACCCCCAAGGTCCGATACCGGCTTCAATGCCTGTACCAGTTGACCGGGGATGTCCTTCAGCTCGATGTCCATTGATATCTTCATTTCGACCCTACCCCGACTATGACTCTACGGTTAATTATGAGCAGTGCTAAAAAAAGTTTCTTCAAGATTAAGGGGGGAGAGGAAGAAGGCTTCATCGATAGGATAAGGATCCATCACACAGAGAAAAACCGAAAATCTTTTTATGTATAGTGCAAAAGATTGAATCAATGAATATCGAAATGATATTGCTGGAAGCCTTTGCGGGGATTCTGGTGTTGTCAGCCTTAGGTGTCTTACTCAGTAAAGATAACTTTTATTCAACGTTATTCATGACTCTGACGCTTGTCATGGTGGCGACAGTCTATGCCCTCTTCGACCTCCAACCCCTCTTCGTATTGATCGTGTTCGTATTCGTAGGAGTGATTGGAATAGTAACAGTAGCGCTCGCTGCTACTTATAGGGCGATGCCGGAGAGGCAGTTCTCATGGATATGGTGCATACCGGTGCTTATGACAGGAGTGATACTTGGCTTTTCGATATTTGCACATCCTCTTCATGGTATGGGTATGGGTAGCCAGATAAGATTCACACTTCAGGGTTTCTTAAAGCCCGAATCCGAATATCAACTCCTATTTCTGTTCCTTACTTCGCTCGTTATACTACTGTTTCTATCGGTAATCAAGCTTTATAGGGGTGAGGAGAGCTAATGCTGGCGATAAATCAGATGACTATATCGTTGATCTATGTGACATCCTTCGCAATTCTTCTACTGGGATTCCTCACGGCATTATCGAGTAAAGACCTGATAAGGCTGTTAATAGCGCTGGAACTCATGTTCGGTGCGGTGTTCATGTCTTTAATCCCGCTCTTCGCAGTGGCAGCCAACCCCGCTTTTGCCGCTTCTATAATAGTGATATTCACCAGTGCTGGCGAGCTTCTGGTGTTGATTGCCGCGATTGTGATACAGGACAGGAGGAAGAAGAATATTCTCGTGCGGGATATAACAGCAGGAGGTGATAAGTTATAAGTTATGAATTTACTCTACATGCTAATAATACCGCTGGTTGTAGTATTCATAGCGCCACTATTGAAGCCCAGAGAAGCCACGCATCTAACTGTGCTGGCGTTTCTATTGCCTTTCTTCTCTATCCTGTATTGCATCTTCGGGGGCTGTCCCCGGGAGATACTATTGATGCAATTCTCGCCTCCTATCGGTGATATTTACCTCAATCTGGACTTCATCGCGCATGCATTTGGGCTCACAATCTGTGTGGTCTCGGCAATGGTTGCTCTCTTCGCTCTGCCCTACATGGAACACAGGTTTGAGGAGCTGAAGCTGGATAAGAATGTGGAATTCAGGCGCTATATCTTTATATACAACCTCTATGCCGCTTCAATGCTATGGCTTGTTTACAGTGGTAATCTCGCACTTCTGTACGTTTTCATGGAACTCATGTTGATCAGTGCTTTCCTGCTCATCTATTATTACGGATACGGGAACAGGAGATGGGTAGGACTTCTATACTTAGTGTGGTGCGCAATAGCCGGTGTGCTTACACTTGCAGGCTTCGTTATACTGGCATTTAACAATAACACGCTCGCACTGAATGCGATAATGGCAGGTGGCAAAGGTGTGGGCATGGTAGCGTGGGCGTTCATCTTCGGCGGTATGATCATAGAACTCCCGGTTGTTGGACCGCATATATGGCTGCCCTGGGCACATGCAGAAGCGCCAACACCTGTCAGTGCACTCCTAAGTCCTCTGACTGTGGGTCTTGCGGGGTATGTCCTGTTGAGGACTGCTCTTATAGATTATTCGTTTATTGAGTCATATCGGATGCCCATACTTGGTTATGCGATATTTTCAAGTCTGTATGGAGGTTTCTCGGTATTCAAGCAGACGGATTTCAAGCGGCTGTTAGCTTATTCTACAGTCTCACAGATGGGTTATATGCTGGTTGCGCTCACGCTTGGTCCTTTTGGGCTTCTCGGGATGGTCATCCAGTACATGTCGCATGCGTTCGGTAAGTCAATTCTGTTCTCATCGGCAGGCGGGATTATCGCGGTTCATCATGGTCTGCGTGACATAAATAAGATGGGCGGGCTACATGATTCAATCCCTGCTATTTCTAATGCCGCGGTGGTCGGGTTCCTGAATCTCGGTGGTATATTGACGGTGGGCATGCTTGGTGAATTCTTCATATTGCGAGGTGTTGTAGATACTTTTGGTCTTAAAACGAGCAGTTTAGGCGTCATCCTGGGAGTGGTCTTCATGTTCATCCTCTCGGTCTGGTATGGATTCTACACGTTGAGGAAAGTATTCTATGGTAAGCCAAAATCAACTGAGCGACTGGGGATAAGCAGGTATCTGTATATACCATTGTATGTGATAGGTATCATTTCCGTGCTGTTATTGTTCCCACCGCTCTCAACGGTGCTAATTCATGGATTGGATATGATATCAGGTTTAGGAGGTGTGGTGCCATGAACGAATGGTTGGTATTTCTGCTACTGTTCTTCTCACCGGTCGTGAGCAGTATCCCCATCGCATTGCTATACAAGAGCAAGGAGTGGACAGCGCGACTGCCCTATCTCTCGGTCTTCGGCATTTTCATCTCGGTCTTGATGAGTCTTTATATCTTCTTCACATTCCCGAGCGAATTGCCGGACTGCAGGTTCGTCTCACCTTATACATGGATTCCGGGCATGGGGATAAACATCGTGCTCATTACTGATTATTTAAGCAGAAGTATGGGTGTTATAACAGCGTTAATTGCGTTTTTCATCGCTATCTACGGGCTGGATTACATGCGTGGCGACTATCGCCCATCATGGTACTGGTTCTTCTTCAATCTCTTCACGGCGTCCATGCTGCTTGTGGTGTATAGTGACAATCTATTCTTATTGTTTGTTGGCTGGGAAGGTTTAGGAGCGGCATCGTGGGGTTTAATCGGCCACTGGTTCCGTGATGATGACGAGATTGCATACGTGGGAGTGCCGGGGCGAAAGGTGGGGCCGCTGGAATTTTGCTGGCCACCGAGCTTCGGCGGCTGGCGCGCTATCTCAACGATAAGGTTTGGTGATGTCCCGATGTTCTTTGCAATCGCAGCGATATGGGTATTCGCTGGTGGTAATCTGAACATCTCGGAGATAGCATGGGGTGCGTTATTCATGAAGATCGGTGCTGCCGGTACTGTAATCCTGATGGTCATGCTACTCATGGGGCTTTTCACCAAGTCTGCGCAGGTGCCGTTTTCCGAGTGGTTGATGACCGCAATGACCGGTCCCACAACTGTCAGCGCGCTCCTGCATTCAGCGACGATGGTTGCTGCGGGTGCTTATGTGTTCATCAAGCTCACATGGTATATACAGCCATGGAGTACGCACATGCATAATATCCCGGGTGTGGAGTCAGTATATATGATTGTGCTGTTTGTGGGACTGGCATCGGGTTTGTATGGTGCACTTGTAGCGACAGGTATGTTAGAGCGGAAGGTACTGCTCGCAGCATCCACGATGTCCAGTCTTGGACTGATGTTCGGCACCGCGGCGGCATCTTACTGGCTGCCTGAGGAGGTGCCGGGTACGGGTATGAACTTTGCGCTGCTCGTGGCGTTCTGGTATTTAGCGGTTCATGCATTTGCGAAGGCGAGTCTGTTCCTTGTTAGTGGGCATCTAATCCATGCCACACATACACGATTCTCAGTGGGCAATCTGGAATTTGGTAAGAAGATGAAGGCCACATTTGCTGTAACACTCGTAGCAACGACTTTCCTCGTGGGTATGCCACCGTTTACCGCTTACTGGGTGAAATCTGGGATGGATGAAGTCATGGAGCATCTACTTCATGAGGGTATGCTCCTGCCGCTCATTCTACTCTTAGCAACTTCATTGACTTATTCGGCAATACTGGCGCGATTCACGAGTTTGAACTTCATAAAAGGTGAGAAGCCGAAGCATGAGCATTTAG
>JAGGRR010000105.1 GCA_021159465.1 Methanophagales archaeon | reverse complement strand
GTTCTCAGGAAAACTTATAACTCCCTCTCCCACAATTGGATAAAAAACCCATTGCATTAGCTTTCATTCTCGTGGTGTTTTTTTATAGAATGTGGTTTATCGAGACTCCAAACTCTCACCGTGTTAGCGGTACTCTGGGGAGAATAATAGATAAAGTTTTGCAAGAGACTATAAAATTATTATTTAAGAATTGCGATAGAGATACGAAGAGAAGATATGGAGAAGATATGGATATGAGCAAGAATGAACAGAAGCGGAATATTAGAGTTGAGTTCATGAATAAGATGCCAGTGGAGGAGCAGAAAGTCGAGATGGTGGAGAGAAAAGGGCTGGGGCATCCGGACAGTTTATGCGATGGCATTGCTGATGCGCTCAGTGTGGCGCTATGCAGGGAGTATAAGAAACGATGTGGGATGATACTGCATCACAATACAGATAAAGTGCAGCTCGTGGCTGGCAGGTCAAATCCGAGATACGGTGGTGGTGAGGTCACATCTCCGATCTACATTATGCTGGGTGGCAGAGCGACACGTGAATGTGAAGGCGAAGAGATTCCGGTAGACGTGATTGCACTTCAGGCGGCACGTGAATATCTGAAACAGAACGTGCGTAATCTTGATGTTGACAGGCATGTGGTGGTGGATAGCAAACTGGGTAAAGGCTCTTCAGACCTGTTAACAGTATTTAAAGAGAAGGACCGGGAGATACCAGTGGCAAATGATACATCCTTTGGCGTTGCTCATGCGCCACTATCAGAGGCTGAATCTATTGCTCTCGATACAGAAGGCATGGTGATGTCAGATTATCGTTACAGAGAGAAAGCGATAGGGGAGGATATGAAAGTAATGGTACTCAGGCAGGGCGACAGAATAAACCTGACAGTAGGCGATGCGTTTGTATCTAAGTATGTGGAGGATTATGACCACTACGAGGCGATAAAAGAGGGTTTAAAAGAGTTTGTTACCGGTATCGCTACAAGATATACCGAAAGAGCAGTTACAACTCATATAAATCAAGCTGATACGCCTCACTCAGTCTATATGACGGTAACTGGTACATCTGCAGAGATGGGTGATGACGGTGCAGCGGGTCGAGGCAACCGCTGTAATGGACTTATCACACCGAATAGACCGATAAGCATGGAAGGAGCAGCGGGAAAGAATCCTGTGAACCATACAGGAAAAATCTATAATTTGCTCGCCATTAAAATAGCCAATGAGATCGTGGATAGAGTGGAGGGCGTTCAAGAGGTATATATAAAGATATTATCAGAGATAGGCAGACGAATAGATGACCCGAAGGTGGCAACAGCGCAAATTATATCACAGAGTAGTAGTACCGGCGCGGGGGTTGCAACGATCGAGAATAAAGTAGCACGGATAATGGATGATTGGCTCACAAACATAAACGAGATAACAGAGAAAGCGATCAGGGGCGAGTTGAAGACTTTTTAAACATCCCATGAAATAAGCTTAGCGAATCGCATATCCGCTTGTTGTTTGAGTGAGTCGGCTGCGAAGCGAGCGATAGCGAGCAGAGAGTAGGGAGCAGGGAGCAGGGTTATTTTCTGTTGTTGCTATTGTTATTATTACACCCCCGATAGGAACGGATCCAGTACACAAACATCTCTGTTCATTTGTTTTTATTTCGGAACATTGCAAATTATACTTTTATCTTCCATTTGATTCCTTGAATGATATTTTACTCAGGAATGTAGTGTCCAAATAACTCACGGAAGGTGAAAATTTTGGCGAAGCGAAACCGAAGCTTTTCACTCGTTGTTAGATGATAATGCAAACGAAAGAACAAATTAATCATTTCTCCTTTTTGGTATTCTCATATATCTTGGTGTCCTGTTCATATATTCACGATAGGCATCTCCATACTTCTCAAGGCAGAAGCGTTCTTCAGAACTTGCAAAACTAAGCAAAGAAATTTCATATACAGCGTAAAATAATAGAAAAACTCATGAAGCCGAAGCTATACACACACGATTATTTATTAGACAAATAAGTTTAGAATATTTTGTATTGAGATTCTTTTATAGTAAACCTTTTTATCTTTTATCCATACTTCCTATTACACTAACCAGAAGATGACGAGAGAAGAGGAGACAAAAGAGAAAGAGAAAGAGAAGGATACTATTTATCTCGTTCCGCACACGCATTATGATGCCATCTGGGTCTTTACAAAGGAGGATTACTTCTATATCAACCTTATGCTGATACTGCGGGAAGTTGCCAGGCTTGTTGAAGAGAGCAATTACAAGTTCCTTATTGAGCAGACTTTTCTGCTTGAGGAGCTGGAAAAGCGGTATCCTGAGCTATTCACACGGATTGCAGAACAGATAAAAAAGGGTAATATCGAGATTGCTGATGGTGAATACCTGATGGCAGATACAATGCTCCCGGACGGTGAGACGCTTATAAGAGAGATAGCGGAGGGTAAGAGATACGTGAAACAGAAGTTTGGTATTGACGTCCCGGTGATGTGGCAGGCAGATAGCTTTGGCTTGAATGCTCAGCTACCACAGATATACCGGAAATCCGGTTACAGGTATGTTGCATTCAGGAGAGGAGCCCCGAAGAGGAAGCCATCGGAATTCCTGTGGGAAGGGCTTGATGGTACACGGATTTTAACACACTGGATGCCGCTGGGTTACAGGGCGGGTCTGGACTTGACGAAGCTGGACGAGAGCTATAAGAAGCTGAAAGAGGTTGCTGCAACTTCACATATCCTGATGCCTTCCGGCAGTGGCGTTACACTACCACAGCCAGAGACCCCGGAGGTGGTGAATGCCTGGAATAAGGAGAGAGGGGATAGAGCAGAGATGAAGATAGCAACGCCCCGAGAATTCTTCGAATCACTGGAGACCGAGATAAAGGAGAAGGAACTGAAGCTGGAAGTGCGAAAAGGTGAGATGTACTCAGGGCGGTACTCGGAAGTCTTTCCGAATTGTAGTTCGAGCAGGGTGTGGATAAAACAGGGACTCTGTGAATACGAGAGCTGGTTGACATGTTGCGAACGATGGGCTACTCTTGCATCGCTCGTGGATAGTTATTTCCCTTCTGAAGAATTGAGGAACTGCTGGCGGAAGATACTGTTCATTGCGTTTCATGATGTCGTTCCTGGTACCGGTATGGACCGTGGTTATGATGATGTGAAGCAATATAAAGGCTTCATTACCGCCGAGATGTCCAATCGCTGCATTCATGTGCATTCACGAATAATAGAGAGTGAATCAGGGAAGGGAGGGAGTGCCGATATTGGTGATATAATAGTGTTTAACTCGCTCTCATGGGAAGTGAAGAACTGGATAGAGATGGATTTGAGATTTGATAAGGGCGAGGTGGTAACGATAAAAGGGTTAAAGAGTGGTGAAGAGGAGATAGATGTGGAGATAATAAAGTTCACAAGGTACGGAGATGACTCATTGCGATATGCACGGATAGGTTTCGTCCCCACTGTGCCTCCAATGGGGTATAAGGTGTATAAGATACTGGAACGAGAGCCCAAGCGGTATCCTTTTGACCCGAATTTCATACTCATCAGGGGTAATACGATAGAGAACAGGTTCTTTGGCGTGGAGATAGAGCCTGCTACGGGTCTTATAACAGTATATATTGATGAAGGCGAGAAGCACGAGGGGGTATGCATGGGAAACGAGTTAGTACTGGAGGAAGAAGCAGGTGACCTTTATTACCATCGGCAGGTGCTGGATATCCCCTTGAAGTCCGAGAGTGGAGAGGGAGTAAAATACGGTGCGTTCAGGGTAAAGAATTTTTACATAACGAAGAGCCCATTGCGACGAGTTATTCATGTGGAGACCGATTATTTCTCACTCCGCTGGCCTTATAGACTTACTGATAAACACCCGCCAATTATATGGCGACATAAATTCCTCGAATGTACAAAGAAGATAATCATTTACAAAGACATCCCGCGAATAGACTTCGTCACGAATGTGGTGGATAAACATCCAAGAGCACGACTCAGGGTCAGGTTCAACACAGCCATGAAATCACCTACATATGTCTGCGGCTCTCAGTTTGGCGCTGTATCGCGTCCAACAGATATGTGGTATTATAAGCCAGAGGATGGAGAGGAATGGGTTGAGAAGCCCTGTGGGGCATTTCCTTCTCTTAGATGGTTCGATTATTCAGATGCGGGTAAGGGCTTGGGCTTAACGGTGATACACTGTGGTACGCCTGAGAGCGAGGTGAGAGACGGCGCTCTATATTTAACATTACTCAGAAGCGTCTCTATGCTATCCTCTGATGGCAAGACCGGACCTGCAATCCCTGTACCGGATGCACGCGAGTTGAGAAGATATACATTCAGATATGCCATTTATCCACATCGTGGCGATTGGAAGAGCGCTTATAGCTACCGGCAGGCACAGGAGTTCAATTGTGCTCTTTATGGGATACAATTGAGAAGAGGTGAGAAACTCCCGCATGAGAACAGCTTCTTGACTATTAAGCCAGAGAATGTGGTTTTATCGGCATTAAAAGTTGCGGATGATGGTGATGGCATAATTCTGAGATTCTATGATGCAGCAGGAGAAGATACAGATGCAGAGATAACGTTCTTCAAAGAGCCCACTGAGGTCAAGGTTGTGAATCTACTGGAATATGAGGATGAAGAAGTTAGCAAAGGACTGCAGATAGAGGGTAAGCGTATAAAATTGAATGTAAAGCCTTTTGAGATTGTTACACTAAGATTGCGATTCTAAAATATGTGCATTTCGTATAACGGATTGGAGATATGTGAAGTTTGCGATAGCAAATTTGGGCGGAGTGCCGAAGGCGAAGCAACATATCCACATGTTGTCCAAGTGCGAAAGCACCAAAGCGAAGCTGAGAGTTCGGCTCGGCGACATCACGTCACTAACTCCGTTCTTTTGAATTTATCTGCGATTA
>JAGGRR010000104.1 GCA_021159465.1 Methanophagales archaeon | reverse complement strand
AGGTAAAGCCAATCAGTGGTGGCGGAGTCTACTATGGACTGAGATGTGGCAAGATTGCAGGCGAGGTAGCGGCAAAAGCGGCTTCAACGGGTGATATGCAACTATTGAAGCATTATGACAGGCGATGGCATAGAGAAATAGGAAAGGAGATAGCATTTGGTATATGGGTTCATAGATTGAGGTGCGTGTTAGGAGATGATGACCTCGATAGGATATTCCGTGCATTGGGGCGAGAGCGGCGGCGTGTAGAGGAGAAAGGAGATATGGATTACCCTTCACTCATATTGAGAGAATTTATAAAAGAGCCCGAATTTATCAAATTAGCGGTGAAGAATATCATAAGGTATATGTATATATATGGCAGGTGGAGTAAATATTAGGGTAACGGTGAAGAGTAATGGCTAGGATATATGCAAGGCGGCGCGGCAAGGCAGGTTCTAAGCGACCTCCAACTTCAACGGTACTTGGATGGATAGATGTGAGTGCAGAGGAAGTGGAGAAGAAAGTGATTGAGTTGTATAACAGAGGTCTCTCAACAAGTGAGATCGGGATAGTACTTCGGGATGGACATGGTGTGCCCAGAGTGCCGCAGGTGGTGGGTAAGAAGATAACAGAGATATTGAGAGAGAGAAATCTCGCGCCAGAGATACCGGAAGACCTTCAGAATTTGATGCGAAGAGCACTCAGGATAAGGAAGCATCTTGAAGTGAATAAGAAAGATGTGCATAACAGGAGGGCGTTGCAGTTGACCGAATCGAAGATAAGAAGACTTGTGAAGTATTATGTAAGGAAGAGAATATTACCTAGCAATTGGAAATACAAGCCAGAAAGTGCCGAATTTGTCCTGAGGAGGTGATTATAAGAGATGAATGCGTATTTAGAGCTATTAGTGGGAATTTTACTGGCAGTAGTGGGAATAGCAATGCTGGTAGTACCCCAATTGTCCATCTTCCGGGAGGGTGTGAAAACTGTGATACTGGGAGTAATTCCCATTGTAGTACTGTTAGCAGCTGCGGTATTCTTGATGATAGGTGTGAGTGACGTAAGAGAGAAAGGAGAGGAGGAACTGGAGAGCGAAACGGAGAAAAATAGAGGGTGAATAGCAGTGGGTACGATTAAGCCAACATATATAAAGAAGTTATCAAGGCAATTATTGCAGGAGATACACGCATTTACCGACGATTTCGAGCGAAATAAGAAGATAGTGGAGGAATACACGAATATAAAGAGTAAAGAGGTGCGAAATAGAGTAGCAGGATATATAACACATAAGAAGAAAGGTGAGATGAAATGTTAAAGATGCAGGGGGTATATCCGGCGCTTATAACGCCTTTTACGAAGGATGATGAAGTAGATGCAGCAGGTTTGAAGCGGATGGTGGAGTATGTTGAGGAAGGGGGGGTTGCTGGAATAGTGCCCTGTGGCACGACAGGGGAGTCTGCAACGCTTTCACACGAGGAGCATAAGCGTGTTATAGATATAGTAGTGGCAAATGCGAAGGTACCTGTGATAGCAGGTACAGGCTCTAACAACACAAGGGAGGCTGTTGAGCTGACGCGATATGCAGCAGACGCAGGTGCTGAGGCTTGCTTACTTATTACACCTTATTACAACAAGCCGAATGTTAGGGGTTTAAAGGAACATTTCAGACAGATCGGCGATTCCGCTGATATACCTCTGATTCTTTATAACATACCCTCCAGAACCGGGTTGAACATGAGTGCAGAGACGATGGTGGAGATAGCGGCAGAAGTCGAGAGTGTAAAGGGAGTGAAAGAAGCTTCGGGTAATTTAAAACAGGTGGGTGCGATTATAAAGTTAGCGAAGGAGCGTGGTCTGGACTTCACTGTGGTCGCAGGTGATGACTTCCTCACGCTCCCGATAATGAGCCTTGGTGGTAAGGGTGTGATATCAGTGGCAGCGAATATAGCACCGCAACCAATGTGCGAGATGGTGAATGCAATGTTGAGCGGTGATATAGAGAAGGCGAAAGAGATCAACCTCAGATTGTTTCCGCTGTTTGAGGCGATGTTCCTTGAGACGAATCCGATACCTGTGAAGCGTACGGCGGAGCTGATGGGATTGCCGGCTGGTCATGTGAGGCTCCCACTGGGTGAACTGAGCGAAGAAAACGAGCACAAGTTGAGGCAGGTGCTTCGTGAGCTGGATATGATATAGGCTTATAGGCTATAAGGCATAGATTGTATTTTATACATCGCTCTTATTATTATTCTATTGTAAAAGAAAAAAAGGAGGAAAAAATTATGGCACAGGCGAAATATGGTGACACCGTTAAGGTTCACTACACGGGCAAATTGGATGATGGCACGGTATTTGATGCCTCAGTAAATGGCGATCCGCTTCAATTCACGATAGGTGGTGGGCAGATAATACCGGGTTTTGAGCATGCAGTAGTGGGAATGAACCCAGGGGAGTCTAAGACAGTTAAGATACCGGCTGAGGATGCATACGGGCAGCGGCGCGAGGACCTTGTACTGGAGATAGAAAAGTCTCAATTACCGGAAGGTTTGAAACCAGAAGTTGGGCTACAGTTACAAAGCCGACAACCAGATGGCAGGATAATCGTGCTTACAATAGCAGATATATCAGAATCCCACGTCACCCTGGATGCAAATCATCCTCTGGCTGGCAAAGACCTGACTTTTGACATCCAGCTCGTAGAGATCATCTGATCTGAGTTGGGTTGGGTTAGTTGAATGAGTTAATAAATAATGGAGGTTATAACCCTCCCTTTTATTATTTTATTTTTATTTTTTATTTTAGATCCTGGTGATCAGAGCTTCAATCTCTGGTGTGGAACAGATATCTATCGGCTTATTGTCTGTTAGATTGCAGATGAGTGCGGTCAGTATCTTCGCTTCCTGCTCCTTACCCTGGTTCTCTCCTGAGCCAATCCGGTAATAGCGGCAGCCCAATACAATAGTTGGCACGCCACCTGTGCTATATCTTGCAAATATGTCCCTGTCAGCAGTGAAATTGTTCATATCATCGTGGAACGATATGAAGTCCTTAAACTTCGATGCCACATCTGCTATCACCGGATGTTCCCACTTGCAATGCGGACATCCATCGGAGCCAAAGAAATAAATAGCTGGTTTGCCGTCATCCTTACATATCTCATCACCACTAACAATGAAATTCCCTATTGTCTGCCTGGTTCTGGTAACTGCTTCCTTTGTCTGCCTGGATTCCACTTCCTCTATATCAATACCCTGAGGGAATAGTATCCTACCATCCTTCGTCAGATATGTCATTACCGTCCGGGATATTCCCCCTGCTGACATATTAACAGCGATTTTATACAGGTCCGCATCCTCTGCCTCTGTTACGTTTATCAATGTGACATTTACACCAGGAGGAAGTCCACCGTAATTAGATATGAAATCAATCGTCTTCGCTCCCGCTGCTTCAGGCGTTATTGTATTTGTGCTTGTGTTTATGTTTGTGTTCAAAGTACTTGGGAAGAAACTGTGCACCTGCTGCGGCAGTACAAATGCTCCCACTGCGCCCCCTACTATCACTCCTATCACCAACCCAAGGATCAGAACGCTAACTACTTTCATCTCCATTCCATTCTCCTCTCCTTATTTTTTCATAATCTGCTTTATATAAAAAGCGATGATAAAGTTCTCTTATAACTTCGAGTTGGAGCGAATAGTGGAGCAGATAAAAGCGAGGAATGCGAAGAGCGTTGGTATCCAGCTTCCCGAGGGTGTCAGACCCGTGGCAACCGAGCTCGCCGATGCTATCGCCGCTAAAACAGGTGCAGAAGTGATAATCTCCGGTAACTCATGCTATGGTGCCTGTGACATTGACGTTAAGCTGCTGAGGATTGTTGATATATTGTTCCATTTCGGGCATACTGAATACTCAGGCTTAGGTAGTCATTCCCTGCTTAGTGAGTGCGAGAAGGTGTGTTTCATAGAGCTGAGAAGTGAGGTTGATGTGAAACCCGTGGTGAAGACGGCGGTAACGGAGCTGAAAGGCGAGACCGTATGTGTGGTGAGTACAGTGCAGCATATACACATGTTGAAAGATGCGATATCCGTACTTGCACAGCATGGAAAGAATGTCATAACCGGAAAGTCCCCTATGCTGCGGTATGCGGGACAGGTGCTGGGCTGCGATTTCTCAGCTGCGAAAGTTCCATGCGATGAGATCCTCTTCATAGGTTCTGGCAGTTTCCATCCCGCGGGGCTCGCTTTATACACAGGCAGGAGAGTGGTTGCTGCTGACCCTTTCACGAACCAGTTGATGATATTTCATGGAGAAGAGGAGCGTAAGAAGCGGTATCTCGCAGTTGCTCGAGCGCTGGATGCAACCACATTTGGAATTATCATAGGCATGAAGAGCGGTCAGTGCAATCTAAGGGAGGCGAGGAGACTGAAGGAGAATGCGATACAGAGAGGGCTGACCGCATATCTGATAGCGATGGATGAGATAACCGGGGAGAGATTGCTCGCCTATAAATATAAAGCGGATGCTTTTGTGAATACTGCATGTCCTCGATTGACAGAGGACTTTATTCAGGGAAAGATGCTCTTACTCTCAGCTCGTGAGTTCGAAGTCATAATCGGGCAACGGAACTGGGAAGAGATGTTCAATCTGCGAAATATTTAGCATCAGAGACAGCGTTCGGCATCACCACCTTTAACCAGCTGGTGCTATTCCCTTTTATTGCGGGATAAATACAAGCCATGATTGTCATCTGCTCATCAGGGTCAAATATGCGGAGGTTTACCAAATCTGGCGTAATATCCACTACCGTCCACTCGTTGTCAGCCAGATAAATGCTGTTAACCCCCACCAAAATGTCACCATTCAGCAAGCCTTTGTAGGCTTCCTTTATCCCTGAAACCCAATGAAATGGCAATGCCAATCAAAACGACACCAGGGGAACTGATCTTTGTCACAGAGGACAGAGTAAATCTAAAAGCCAACGGCTTTAAAGAGTAGTATTCTATGGCTAAAACA
>JAGGRR010000103.1 GCA_021159465.1 Methanophagales archaeon | reverse complement strand
AGCAGCGGTATATCATGCCCTTATCTCTTTAAAGAAGCGAAAACGATAAGCGATAATGAAAACGAAAGTGAAAACGAAAGCGTTACGGATGTAACAGTAACAGGTGAAGAAGCAGTACTAAATGGAAGCGGGGGCAGGATCTGGTATGTGGGCAAGGGGGACGCTGATTTTGCTGATATACAGGATGCGATTGATAATGCTTCTCCGGGTGATACCATTATTGTTAAGCCGGGTACATATATCGAGAATTTGGTTGTGAACGTGGCAAATTTGACAATCCGGTCTGAGAGTGGATATGGGAGTACAATTGTTCAGGCAGCACGTGACTACGAACATGTATTCTATGTTGCTGCGGATGATGTGGATATAATGGGCTTTACGATAAAAGGTGCTACTAACATATACGCACACAGGTTCAGAACCGCCGGGATATACATCGTCAGTGCCCGCTCCAACATTTCTGACAACTATATCACAGGCAATAATAATGGCATTGTAGTGAGTGTGGGCTCTTACGCGCGAATAGTCAGGAATCACATAGCGGGGAATACAGCCTGTGGCATCATGCTGCAGATCGCCAATAACTGTGAAGTTATGGATAATGTAATCAGTGCAAACAAATTCGGTATCCAGCTCTGGGGCAGCAGCAATTGCGAACTCCTGAATAATGTCATTGAATCAAACAACCTCGGGCTCTATCTGCTTTGTACCAACACAGACAAGATCGTGAATAATACGATCTATATGAGCACCAATTACAGTATCTACCTGAGCCAATCGTGGAATAACAGGATTTATCACAATAATTTCATTATCAGTGGAACTGGTGTTGGTGTCAATGCCCGGGACGACAGGTGGGATGCAAATTACTGGTCTCATCCTATTCTCCTTGAGGGTAACTACTGGTCTGATTACACTGGCATTGACAATGGTAATGGCACAGGCAAGCATGCGATATCAGGGGACGGCATCGGTGATACAAGGATACCGCATTATTATGATTACTACCCGTTCATGAAGAAGAACGGCTGGGTATATCTGCTGGAGAATAAGGAAGTTACATTTGAGAATGCCACCGGTACCGGGATAATATCCCTCTGTATTGATAAGGGCTACTTTGTTCAGGCAATGAGTGAATCTCCACCACCATCTGATATTATCTTTCCGCATGGACTCTTCAACTTCACCATCTCAGGCTTTTCGCCTGGCGATAGCCTAACGGTGACAATCAAACTCCCGCTGTGTCTGCCTGCGAACTCGCAATTCTGGATATTCAGTTCCCAAAATAAATGGTTTGAGATACCCATGGGCGATAATGATGGTGATAATTTAGTGACAATTGAACTCATAGATGGTGGCGTGGGAGACGAAGATGGAATAAAGAATGGGATAATCATCACTCGTGGCGGTCCTGTGATACTGCCAGACCTCACGCTCAATTCCTCTGATATATCCTTCATACCAGCAGGGGCAGGAGCAGGAACTGAGTCCATAAAAGTAAATATAAACGCAACTGTGCATAATACAGGAGGAGCAGAAGCAAATAACTTCTCGGTCACTTTCTTTAATGACAGTTCTATCATTGGTATTACCACGTTATCGGTAAACGCGAATTCAACCAGCGTTGCTGCCATTAACTGGGTTGCAACACCGGGCAACCATAGCATCAGAGTTGTTCTGGACTCCGGGAATGTCATCAGGGAATCAAATGAATCGAATAACGCGGCGGGTATAGCAATAACAGTGGAGGGAAAGCCCGATTTGCGGCCTGTTGAGCTCGCATCCACACCAGAAGAGCCTATTGTTGGAAGTGGTACTACAATCCATGCGGTTATCAATAATGATGGCTGGATTGGTGCAGATGATTTCTCCGTGTCGTTCTTCGTTGACCATCATCTCATAGAAACCAGGAGCAATATCTCGGTCGCAGCACTCTCCTATCGTACTATCAATATAACGTGGAAACCGGATGCAGCAGGAGAGCATAACATTCGCGTGTTCGCCGATTCTTCTAATAAAATAGCGGAGTCGAACGAGAGCAATAACAACCTGAGTACGAGGATAAGAGTGAAGGAGAAGGAAGAAAAGAGGATAATTAGAGCAGGAAGCGGTGGCGGCGGTGGTGCATCCAGGGATACCGATGGCGATGGATACTCAGATATAGCAGAGATACTCGCGGGAACGGACTGGCGCGACCCTACTGATTATCCTGGCGCAACCACGCCTTTACCCGTCTCAACACCCACTGTTATACCTGCACCCACACCCACAGTTACGCCAGTGCCAGCACCTGCCATAACCCCGACACCAGTGCCGTCCACATCCACACCCACACCAAGGGCAGTAGGATTTGAATATTTGCTTGCACTTGTAGCTATTCTTCTTGTGGTATTGGTATTTGTTGTGAAGACAAGATTGAGAGAATAGGGTAGGGGCAGGGTGATGCAGGAGATACTGAAGCGAGTCGCAACTGGTGAGCTAAGCATAGAGGCGGCATCGAGGGCACTGAACTTGAAAGGCATAAGAGCAGTGGGGGACTTTGCCAGAGTAGATACCGATAGAGCACACAGAACGGGTATTCCAGAGATAATCCTCGCCGAGGGTAAGAGGAGTGATGAAGTGATTGAAATTGCCATTACACTCGCGAGAGAGCATGGTTTCGCATTGATAAGCCGGGTGCTGGATGATAACGTTGCTGAGGATATAGCGACGCGATTAGGAAAAGAAGGTTTTGTAGTTGACCATAACGGGTTAGCGAAGACGATTCTGGTGAAGAAAGCGGACTATGAGTCTTCCAAGCATAAATTTGGCAGAATAGGTCTTATCGCGGCTGGTACTGCTGATATCCCGATTGCGGAGGAGGCAAGAATGGTTGCTGAAGCTTGTGGTTGCGAAGTGCTGAAAGCGTATGATGTAGGCATTGCGGGCATACACAGGTTGACGGAGCCACTTGAGCAGTTTATGGAGGTAAATGTAGCAGCGATAATCGTGGTTGCTGGTATGGATGGTGCATTACCTTCGGTGGTGGCGAGCCTTGTGGATGTGCCTGTGATAGGAGTACCAACATCTGTTGGCTATGGTCTTGGTGGTAAGGGTGTTGCTGCGCTTCTATCCATGCTACAGAGCTGCTCGCCCGGATTGGCGGTGGTAAATATAGACAATGGCGTAGGTGCTGCGATCATAGCGGCAAAATGCGTGAGAAGCATAAACAGAAACAGAAACAGAAGAAGAGAAGATTAGATTAGAGACATTTGTATAGCTCCTTTTTGTAACCACGAGATTACACGGATTTTCACAATTTACAATAATTATAACTTCTTATGTCAATCTTGTGGTTTTTTATGTAGCTATATAATACGATTAGAGGGTTATTGTGCATTATATAACTATAATCCGTACCCCGTCCTTCGTCTTCACGCTCAATCTCCCCCGTGCAGGTGTCAATCTTAATGGTTCGTACGTAATTACCGCTCGTATCCTCTGCAACCACCCTTATACCTTCCTGCCTCAGCTTCTCCTTTACCATTTCCACGTTCTTTTCCTGCTGTCAGACTTCATTTATAGCTGTTTTTCAGCTCTGACGCTTTCTCCATCACTCCCGTCTGTGTCCATTGCTCCTCTCTGTACAACTGCAACTATTTCCAGCGAATGTTCAATATTTATTCCAAATGTTTAGGATATCTTCAAAGGATAGCGAAGAAAGTGCACAAGATATTGAAAAAGTGGATTCATTGTTTCTGAAGTGTATAACTGTATATGATAAGGATAGGGTGAAGGCCGGGGCTGGGATTCGAACCCAGGTCTTGGGATCCACAGTCCCAAGGGATACCTCTACCACACCCCGGCTATCAATGATACTTAATAGTAATACAATAACAATATCATATTTATTTAAGGATGTTGAAGAAGATAGGTAATGTGGAATTGGGTTATCCTCATGCACCGGTTATAGCAGCAGTGCTGAAGCGGCTCTCAATAGATGCTGCAGCACGTGCAGAGGCGAGTGGTGCAGCGATAATAGAGCTTAGAATAGACCTTTTAGAGCCTGAAGAGCGGAGTATAGAGAAAGTGAAGGAGTTTCTTACGAGCTTAAATATGTCTGTGATCATAACAAACAGGAGAAGAGAAGAGGGCGGTTCTTTCACAGGCACCGAAGATGAACGGATTGAGATTCTTCGCAGTATAATGGCTACTGAGATGGTGGATGCCGTTGACATCGAGTTTCTTGCAGATGGCAGAGACGAGATAATAGAGGAAGCAAAGAAGCACCATATCCCTGTTATTCTATCGTTCCACGATTTCTCCGGTATGCCCGCCCCTGCCGAGATCCTGGAGCTTATTGATGCCATGTATAACGCAGGCGGGAGCATTGCAAAGATCGCTGTCACACCAGGAACACCATATGATACTTTAAACCTGCTTCAATTAACACATCAGGTGTCGAGCGATGGTCATGGTCAGCTATTGATTACTATCGGAATGGGGGACTGGGGAAGGCATTTGCGTGTAATAGCACCTTTATATGGCTCAGTCCTGACTTATGGGTTTATAGAAGACGAGGCTGTAGCTCCCGGACAATTCAGCGTCCATGAGCTGAGAGACATGCTGGACAAACTAAAACCTCTTCGTCAGTGATGTTATTGATTCTATATTCCTGATACCCCGAACGCACAATATCTTGCCTATCCTATCTCTGTACCGGTTCTCCACTTTCACACCCTCGCGCTCCAGACTTGCCGTTAATCGCTTGTTCAGCTTCTTTCCCGCTCTGTCATAGTCCGTGAGTATCGTAACGCGCCTGTACCTGCTCATCAAGTAGTCCACGAAACCCGCATAGCTGAATCCTACTGAATACATCGCTATCTCCTTCGTCACACCCAGCTCCTCCAGTGCTTCCTTATCTCGCACTCCCTCCACAACTATCGCATCTACAAAATCGTCCATCTCCTGTACCACACTGCACAGCTCAACATAAGCTTCATAGTCCCTTGCTCGTTCTGCTCTGTTCATTGAGACAAGACACAAAACACAAGACAAAATTTATTTTATTTCAATGATTAAAAATCTATGGATGTGAGATGATGGAGAATTGGAACGTATTGGTGGTGGCGGAGAGGAACATGGAGAAGGAGTTACTGGAGGAACTGAGCGAGGATGGCGATTTTGAACCCTCTGGATTCAGAGATGTATTGATAGGGAACGTGAATGACATAGTGGAGTTCCTGGAGGATGCAGAGGGCAAGAAGTATGCACATCTGAGCAGGGTGATACCCATTGACGATACGTTCTTTGTCTCTCCCGATAATTTAATAGAGACATTGAAGAGGAGAATAGAGCGATATATAGATGAATTTGATCCTGGTGACACCTTTGGATTCCGTGTAGAGAGGCGCGGGATGAAGGATAAGGTGTCCAGCCAGGCTGTGGAAAGAGAGGTCGGCGGGTACTTCTACGACCTCCTGGAGAAGATATACGGTCGTAAGCCGAAGGTAAATCTTAAGAATCCTGATAAGCTTATAGCAATTGAGATTGTGGGTAACAGGTGTGGATTTGGATTCATAACAAAAGAGATGAGGAACAAGTACAGGGTGATAAGGATAAAATAAGAGAATAAAAGTAATAAGGAATGTGGAAATGGACATAGTATTTCACGACGAACTCTTAGTTAGGGGGAAGCGTTTCAGGACGGTGTATATATTGGATAAATTACCTGATTTACAAGATACAATTGCATTCCTGATGGATATGTGGCTTTCCAACGTGGATAGAATGCCAGAGGTACTTCCGATAATGGAGGCGTTTTTGAGTCAGGATAGGCGATTTGTGCATATCGCTGCTGATATGAGGCGATATCGTGAGACTGTCCTCAGTCGTGGAGTCCCGTTCACCATGATAGAGGCGAGAGCGATATTAAGCAAATTCAGGAAATGGCAAAATGAAATCGAGAGGGCGATGATGAACGATGGATGAAGATGAACATAAGTGTAAGCCGAAGTTATCGCTATCTGAACTGGCGGTAGGTAGAGGTGGAGAACCTCGGACCGCTCTCCCTCCGAAAGGTGTCTCCAGAATTTACTATTACAGACGATAGTGAAGTTGCGTGAGCAGTCAGGAGTCAAAGCACTCAAACGAAAAGGAGGCATCCCGGTCGAGGATACACATGCTATTGATGATGTGGTGAATATCAAGCAAGGAGACAGTTTCCAGGTGACTTTACAGGTGCCGGCTAAAACCGCTAGGAGCCGGTGCGTTTGAATATACCCTCAGTTTTTCTCCTGATTTCGGTAAGAGCTGGCAGTGGGCAGGAAAACCCGGTGAGAATCGTCAGATAAAAGTTACCTGAGAGAGTAAGAAAGAGACAAAAAATGCGGCTTTTATATAGGATATACTCAAAAGATTCAGATGAGAAGATGAAGCGGGAATTCGTACCACGGCTGATATCATGGAATATGACCTTCCGGTGTAATCTCCACTGTCCACATTGCTACATAGATGCACGTGAGAGAGCAACGAGAGACGAATTGAGCACAGAAGAGGGGAAAAAGCTAATTGACCAGATCGTGGAAGTGAGCAAGCCTATCCTCATACTGAGTGGTGGTGAACCGTTACTCAGAGATGATGTCTTTGAGCTTGCACGGTATGCATCTAAGAAGGGTTTAATCGTTGCTATGGGTACCAATGGCACTTTGATTACCGATTCTGTTGCCGCTGAACTGAGAACAAGTGGGGTAAAAGCTGTTGCTATCAGTATTGATTCTGCTGTACCGGAGCGCCATGATGCGTTCAGAGGTTTAAATGGCGCCTGGAAACGGGCACTGGATGGTATCGCGGCATGTAAAGCGCATGGTATATCTGTCCAGGTGAACACTACGGTAACACAGCAGAACTATGATGAGATTGAGGATATAATGGCACTGGCGGAGAAGGAGGGTGCAAGTGCATTCCATCTCTTCTTCCTCGTACCCACGGGCAGGGGGGTTGAGATAAAGGATATATCACCAGAGATGTACGAGCGGATGATAGAGCGGGTGCTGGACATTATAGCAGATGCGAAGTACAAACTGGATGTCCGACCGGTATGCGCACCACAATTTATGCGAATCGCATCACAAAAAGGATTGGACGTGAGTAGATGGACTCGTGGCTGCATCGCTGGTCTATATTACTGCCGCATATATCCAACAGGAGAAATCACGCCGTGCCCCTATCTGCCTTTAAAACTGGGTAACATTCGCGATACGAGATTTAAAGATGTGTGGTTCAATTCACCGGTATTAAACGAGCTACGCGATTTCGACCGATTGGGTGGCAAGTGTGGTATATGTGAATATCGTACTATCTGTGGTGGATGTCGCGCACGAGCTTATGGCCTAACGGGTTTTGTGGACTTCTGTGGTGGTTTACACGAGCCAGAGGAGTCAAAAGGCGATTATTTAGCTGAAGAGCCATGGTGTCCATATATTCCATGAGGTGGAGGTGGTGATAAAACAATTGAAGCCGGAGCTGAAACTGGACAGGAAAGATAAGGAACTGTTACAATTGATGCAGGATGATTTCCCTTTAGAAAGCCATCCATACGCAGTATTGGCTAACAAACTCGGGCTAACAGAGGATGAGGTGTTTGCAAGGGTGAAGAGGCTCTACGCCGAGGGCGTCATTCGTAAACTGCGCACCATTCTCGATGCCCAGAAACTCGGTACCTGTTTCTCAACCCTGATAGCTATGAAAGTGCCCGAGGATAAGATGAATCATGTCGTTAGTATCGTTAATGAATATATGAGTGTAACACACAATTATCGTCGTGAACATGATTATAACCTCTGGTTCACCGTCACGGCATGTGGTGATAAGAACCTGCGAGCCACTGTGGAGGAGATAAAGAGGAGGGCAGGAATACCCGATTCTGATGTTCTTGATCTCCCTACCACTCGCGTATTCAAGATTGATGTCAGATTTAAATTCACAGACACAGACACAGATACAGATACAGGTGAAAAGGGGGGTGTTGCAGATAGTGGATGATATCGACCAGGCAATTCTACGTATAACGCAGGATGGGATACCACTGGATAAAGAGCCGTTCAAAGTGATTGCCGGCCAGATAGGGCTAACAGAGGAGGAGGTAATAGCCCGGTTGAAGAGGTTGAAAAGTACTGGAGTGATTAAGAGGCTTGGCATCTCTGTAAATCAGCGCAAGATAGGAATAGTGGCAAATGCGGTGGTGGCATGGAAGGTACCGGAACAGCTCGTGGAACGTATAGGGAATATACTATCCTCTTATAAGGAAGTGACTCACTGCTATGAACGGGTGGTCATCCCGGGTAAGTGGGAACACAACCTCTTTACGGTCGTTCATGGCTATAATCGGGAGTCAGTAGAGCGATTTGCGAATCGAATGTCTGATGTTATTGGGATCAAAGATTATATAATCATGTTCAGCAATGAACAGTTCAAGAGAACAAGTGTTAAGCATCCCTTATGATGGCAATGCATTTTTTTGATTTCGCACTGCAAGATGGGATTGGATGTACATAAAAAGCTGAGCTACTATTCGATTACTGTTCAGCTAAAAAGATGGGGTGCACCCCAATTGTTATTGCTGGAGTGAAGTGAGCTATCACTGTGGGAGATCAAGAGAATGTCCTCATAAGTGTGCTGATTAAAGGATGCAAAATTGAAGATTCGAATCGGGTACTTTCGCCTCGATTATATCTGATAATCAGGGATACCAACCTCCATCTTCTTCGGCAATACGAGCGCTTTTATCTCCCTTCCCGTTATAACAAAGCGCGAGCAAACCTCAAAAAGGTCTTTTAGGTATGCAATTTGTAATTTGTTATAGTCTTCCGCTCCTTTTCTTCGGTCATAGTCTCTCATAATTAACCTGATTGTAA
>JAGGRR010000102.1 GCA_021159465.1 Methanophagales archaeon | reverse complement strand
GATATGGTGTTGATAACCGTAAACGCCGTGTGTGGAAAGCGAAAGAGCGTAAAAACGATAATAATTGTAGATATTACCAATTTGACGGTGGATATTAACAGGTTCAGAAAGAAGTATAAGAGGGTAGTTTTAAAAGATAAGGACTATAAAAGGGCTTATTCCAGGTCCAAAGGCTGTTATTTTGGTGGTGGGGGGTTAAAATACTTCACGAAGATTGTTAAATTCGTTCAGATTTGGAGAGGACCACAAACCACAAGTTGGATGGGGAGTTATTCCAGTTCTGGTACTTTCAACTTCAAAGAGCCGTAATAATGTAATCGCTTACTCAAGTTTAAGTTGAATCCCGTTTGTTACAATTTACATAGCATCCCTATAAAAGTTGCGAAGGCATTTGGGTGTAAGCCGAAGTGTTGATATGATCGAGTCCGAGTGCCAGAACCCGCCAAGGTCTTCATACAAAAATTGTGAATAACTCTTTCGATACCGCCTGTGCTTTCATTTGGTTGTCAGCCGTAATGAATATAGAGTTGTATTCCAAAACATATTCTATAATCATTTCATCTCGCTCGATGCTTGATAAATTAGCTGGAATATCCTCAACTCTGCCCGGCGTCTCTAATTTTATTCGCCCTATTGATGTGAATTTTGCCAATCGCTCAAACTCTTTCTTACCGTCAGGAGTATCGCATTCCTTTCTAACAACAGGGGGAATGACTATGGTAAAACCTTCAAAGAATTTCGCATTCTCGAGGTCTTTTGATAATAAACCACGCATAATTATATTGCTATCCGGTACGATATAGCCACAATAGTATCTGAGAGTTAGGCTTAGGCTTTCATCGTCAATAAATTCGTTACAGGAAGGGCATTTCGCTTTAGATATAGCGTAAGAGATTGCCTTGTTTATCGCTCCACAATGTGGACATACAAGAGAAAGTGATCGTATAGAGAGATGCCCCCTGTTAAACTCCACTAAAAACTCTCTTGATAATAGTTCTTCTTTAATCGGTGGTGTTATCTTCTCTGGTTCACCTTTCCTCCCTTCTATCTCCCTGACGTTCTTAAATGACCTCTTAACGAACCATGGCCATTGCCTCTTTGTGGAATACCATCTCTTGAGCCATTCTGATGTTTGTATATCACCTGCATTTCCTGAGCCAACTGATAAACCATCTATTTGGAACTCCGGATTTTCATTGATTGCTTTTATGACGGCTTCTCGTACCCTTTTAGAGATTAAAGAAGCAGTTTTTGCCTCAAGATATTTGTCCTCGGAATGCTTACTTACTATTACTTCTGCGCCTTGCTTCGCTAAAAAATTTAAAAATCGTCTAAGCGTAGCTCCAATCCCATAATCATCTATTACAATTCTACAACGGCTCACATCAGCTTTCCTGAATAAAACAGACAGGATTCGTTGGTAGCTAACGTCCATTATTTTGTTCAGGTTGTATCTATCCACATGCCATGGCGGGACTTTTTCAATGATAAAATCCAATCCTGAGGTTCTCAAATGGTCCAAATTTTTAAAAATTGCATCCCAGTACTCAAACTTATGCCTTCTTTTTGTGTCTGCAGTAGCTACCAATAAATCAACCCTCTTAAATATCTCTTTTGGAAAAACCACTCCAGTAAGGATCGTATGCCCTATAACTTCTCCTTTCCCTGTCTCGTCCAAACCTATAAGAAAATCTTTTGTTGGGAGAACATAAGCAGAGCCCGCTAAAGACTCTATATATTCCCATGCTTCAAATACTGCGGGATCGTTAGAATTTGAAGGTGTGCTATAAAGCGTGCCTTTCTTGTAATAGGTAAAAGTGGAGTCTGAGAACTTAATCCGCCATGCTTCCGGGGCACTCTTGACCTCTTCTTCAATTCCACCGTGTTCTAGAAGATGGTTTCTAATCTCCTCTGCTGTTGCACTCTTAACATTTCTCCAGGTTCTGCCATGCGTTATGATCATAATTATGGGGCACTTCCAAATGCCAAGGCGTGTTCTGGCATTTTCATATAAAGTTCTGGGGATATGTAAAGCTTGTAGATAGCAAATTTATGCGAAGCGTAGCCGTATACCCGCTTGTTGTCCGAATGCGTTAGCATCGAGCAATCCGAGAGATTGCGAGAGTAGTTCCGAACCTGCCTAAGTTTGTTCATTGTCATCTGCTCCCTTAGTTTTAAAAAATACGATGTCCAACTTACTTAAAAGATCACTCAGCTCCCATCCACAGACTACCATTCAACAATCTTCTGTAAATCCTCCTTTGAGTTAATACCCAACGAAACTATTATCCCTACCAAAAGTACATGCAGACAAACGAATTTTTTCGTTTTCGC